>JAGWKJ010000383.1 GCA_028865375.1 Hyphomicrobiales bacterium
GTGATGCGCGAGGGCACGATCTTGCCGCGCTCGGAGACGTAGCGCGAGAGCAGGCGCGTGTCCTTGTAGTCGATCTTCGGGGCGTTGGCGCCCGAGAACGGGCAGGACTTGCGCCGGCGGAAGAACGGGCGACGGGCGGGAGCGGCTGCCATCAGGCGGTTCCTTCTTCATGCGAGGCGGCGTCGCGGCGCGGACGGTCGCCGCGCGGGCCGCGGCCTTCCCGGCCTTCGCGGTCGCGTTCGCTCTCTTCGCGCTTGCGCATCATGGCGCTGGGGCCGTCTTCGAGCGCCTCGACGCGCACCGTGAGGTGGCGCACGACGTCCTCGTTGATGCGCATCTGGCGTTCCATCTCCACCACGGCGGCGGAGGGCGCGTCGATGTTCATCAGCGTGAAATGCGCCTTGCGGTTCTTGCGCAGGCGATAGGCGAGGTTCTTGAGACCCCAATATTCCGTCTTGGCGACGGCGCCGCCGTTGGCGACGATGACGCCCTTGAATTGCTCGGTCAGGACTTCGACCTGTTGGGGCGACACGTCGGGTCGCGCCATGAACACGTGTTCGTACAGGGCCATTTGGGCCTTCCTTTCTTTCGCCGCGCCCCCGCGCCAAGCCCTTCGAGCCCGGAAGGCCCGACGGATCCGTCGAAGGCGGAGACACGGGAAGAAGGGACCATTCCCCCGCGGCCCTGATGGGCGCACGCTTCCGTTCAGCCCCCGGCGGAGGCCCGCGACGGCGCGTCTTTAGGCCGGACGCCGCGGGGATGCAAGGGCGTCCCGGAATTGGGGAAGGTAGGGCGAAGCGCCGACGTCCGGACCCGGTCGGAACCGCGACTTGGCGGCCGTTCCCTTCGTGCCGCGCCACGCCGCATCCGCTTCCACCTCGCCGCCGACATGCCCTAGTCTGGCGATCCGTTCTTCTTCCCGGCCGCCGGGGGTCCATGCGTCCGCCCGTCCTCGATCCCTTGTTCGCCCCGGTGTCCGCGCTGCGCGGCGTCGGACCGGCCTTCGCCAAGGCCTATGACCGCCTGCTGGGGCAGGACGGTCGGCCGGCCCGCGTGGTCGACGTGCTGTTCCACGCGCCCGTCTCGACGGTCGACCGGCGCTCGCGCACCGTGATCGCGCGGGCCAAGATCGACGAGGTCGCGACCTTCAAGGCGCGCGTGGTCGAACATCGGCCGCCGAAATTCGCGCAGGGGCGCCGGCCGTTCCGCGTGCTGGTCGAAGACGAGACGGGCGACGCCGAACTCGTCTGGTTCGCCGCCAACGCGTCGTGGATCGAAAAGACGCTGCCCATCGGCGCCGAGCGCTGGATTTCAGGCAAGCTCGAATTGTTCGACGGCCGCCGGCAGATCGTCCACCCGGATCGCGTGATGGACGAGGCCGGGCTGGCGCGCCTGCCGCCCGTGGAGCCCGTCTACGGCCTCACCGAGGGCCTGGCGCCGCGCGTCGCGCAGGCGGCCGCGCGCGCCGCGTTGGAACGCCTGCCCGCCTTGCCCGAGTGGCACGACGCCGACGCCTTGCGCCTCGCCAGGACGCCCGGCTTCGCCGACGCGCTGAAGGCGCTGCACGCGCCCTCCGCGCCCGAGGACGCCGCGCCCGGATCGCCGGCGCGCCTGCGGCTCGCCTTCGACGAACTCTTCGCCCACCAGACGGCGCTGCTGCTGATGCGCAAGCGGATGCGCCGGCGCGCAGGCCGCGCGGCGACGGGCGACGGCGCCAAGGTCGCGGCCTTGCTGGCCGCCCTGCCCTATCGCCTCACCGGCGCGCAGGCGCGCGCGGATTCCGAGATCGCGCGCGACCTCGCGGCGCCCGAGCGCATGTTGCGGCTTCTCCAGGGCGACGTCGGCTCCGGCAAGACGATCGTGGCGCTGCTCGCCATGGCGCGCGTCGTCGAGGCGGGCCGGCAGGCGGCGCTGATGGCGCCCACGGAAATCCTCGCCCGCCAGCACTTCGCCCGCATCGCGCCGCTGTGCGAGCGGATCGGCCTGCGGGTCGCGCTCCTCACCGGCCGCGACGGCGCGGCGGCGCGGGCGGCCTCGCGCGAGGCGCTGGCGAAGGGCGACGTCGACGTCGCGGTGGGCACGCACGCGCTG
>JAGWKJ010000384.1 GCA_028865375.1 Hyphomicrobiales bacterium
CAACATGGCGTTCCTCCCGCCGTCACCGTTCCGCCACACATGGCGCCTCGGGGCGGAGGCCGCAAGGTCGGGACGATTCGGGCGTCCGGCCGGGAACGCGTAGCGGCGGCCTCAGCCGCCGACCAGCCGGCTCAGCTTGGCCATCGCGACGTCGGGCTTTTCGTCGGGCGTCAACGTGCCGGCGAGCGCGCCATGGGCGTCCATCAGGTAGGTCAGCGAGGTGTGGTCGAAGTCGTAGGTCCCGTTCTTGGGCGGGAGCGCGCGGTAATAGACGCGCCATTCCTTCGCCGCGGCGGCGATGGCTTGCGGCGTTCCCGTGAGGCCGACGATCGAGGGATCGAAGGATTGCAGGAAATCGCCCATCGCCTTGGGCGTGTCGCGCGCCGGATCGAAGGTGACGAACAGCACCGCGAGCGACTTGCCGTCCTTGCGCAGCTTGGCGAGGTCGGAGGTCAGGCCGGTCAACGTGGTCGGGCACTCGTCGGGGCAATGGGTGTAGCCGAAGAAGATCGCATAGGGCTTGCCCGCCACGATCGCCTGGGTGACCGGCTTGCCGTCGACGCCTACGAGCGAAAACGGCCCGCCGAGCGCAAGCGCCGGATCGGCCGCTCCGGCATCGGGACGTCGCGAATAGGCGATCCAATCGAGGCCGAGGAGGACGGCGATCGCCGCCAGCGTCGCCGCGATGAACGTAAGCCTGCGGCCGGACATGCGAGCCTCGCTGCGCGGCACGTTCGCCGCCCGCCGCGTCCTTACGCGCAGGCGCGCGCGCCGTCCACGCGACCTATCGGCGCGCGCCGCGCCATGTTAGGCGCGGCCATGCCCGCCAGCGTCATCACCGTCGAGGAGCTGTTGCCGCTGCTGCCCGCGCGCGGGCCGCTGATCGGCCTCGACCTCGGCACCAAGACGATCGGGATCGCGATCAGCGACGTGGAACGACGGCTCGCGCAGCCATTGCTCACGTTGGCGCGGCGGAAATTCACCCTCGACGCGCAGGACCTGGTCGCGCTGGCGGCCCAGAACGCCGCCCTTGGCTTCGTGCTCGGCCTGCCGCTCGACATGGACGGCGGCAGCGGCCCGCGCGCGCAATCCACCCGCGCCTTCGCGCGCAACTTCGCCCGCCTGACCGAATTGCCGATCGCGCTCTGGGACGAACGGCTCTCGACCGTCGCGGTGACGCGGGACCTGATCGAGCAGGGCGCCTCGCGCGCTCGACGTGCGCAGGTGGTCGACCGCATGGCGGCCGCCTTCATCCTGGAGGGCGCGCTGTCGCGTCTCAAAATCATGGACGAGGCGCGCTCGCGCCTCGATGCCCGGGAATAGGCGCCGTCGCGCTTCAAGCCGATGGCGGTCCAGCCGGCGCCGGAGCGATTGACGCCCGGCGGTCCGCGTCAACTCAGCGGCACTGCTCGTAATGGCGGCACGGCGGCGCGCCGCGCGACGGCAGCGGATGGGACGCGCGGTAATAGACCACGTGGGGACCGCGAGGGGCATGGCCGACTTCGGCGTGGCCCCAGACGTGCGGACGCCGATAACCGCGATACGGATAGGGATAGGCCGGCGGCGCGCCATAGACGACCGGAGGCGCGTCGTAATAGGCCGGCTCGTCTTGATAGACGACCGCCGGAGGCGCCGCGTAATAGGCCGGCGCCGGGGCGCAATAGGGCTGCCCGTAATTGTAGGCGACCACGTATCCGCCCGGACAGGCGTAAGCCGGCTGCGACGCGCCCGCCGCGATGGCGGCCGCCGTCAGCGCGAACACGCCGAGCGCCAAGGCCGCGCCGGGATCGCCGCGATAATAATGGCCATGGCTCCAATAATCGACGTTCTGGACCTGCACGGCCGACGCCGGCGCCTGGGAGAGCGGCATCGCCGCGGCCGGCACGGCCGCAGTCGCCGCGATACCGGCGAGAACGGCGCCGCCGACGAGATTGCGAAGGATGGACATGGAGCGCTCCGGAGGTCAGCGATGAGCTTCGATAATCCGGCTCGATGGTGGGAATATGGCGCGGCGGGGCGGAATCCGCGCAAATGCGGAGATATTGACGATACACCTTAAAGTTGTATACGTCGAATT
>JAGWKJ010000385.1 GCA_028865375.1 Hyphomicrobiales bacterium
AGCAGCGTCGTCATTTCCCGCTCCCGAGTGCAAAAATGCAACATGCCGCGGCGAATTGATCGTCACGCGGTGTGCGCTGCCACATATCCGGTTAACCTTCGGCGTTTTATGCTAAACGCATCGTAAATCCCAATCCCTCGGGTGACATCGTGACTCCGCGCTCAATTCTCATGCTCCTTCCCCTCGCCGCCCTGCTGGGCGCCTGCGATCCGCAGGGCACGCCGTTGGCCGCCGTCGCCGGTTCCAAGGTGCAGCTGACCGACCACGACAAGCAGCTGATGGCGCTGGCGCCGCCCGACGTCGTGCCGGCGGGACTCGAGCCGCAAGTCGTGACCAACGACACCGGCCTGCCCAGGGGCGACATCCTGATCGACACCAATCTCCACCGCCTATTCTTCGTCATGGGCGGAGGCAAGGCGATCGAATACGCGATCGCCAGCGGCCGCGACGAGGCCAAATGGACCGGCACCACCTTCATCAAGCGCAAGGTCGAATGGCCGACGTGGATGCCGCCCGGCGACATGATGAAGCGCTGGCCGGAGTTCGCCGTCTACAAGAAGCACGGCCCGCTGCAAGGCCAGTGGGACAACCCGCTCGGCGCCCGGGCGATGTATCTCTACTGGCCCAACGGCCAAGATTCGCTCTACCGCATCCACGGCACGAACGAACCCGACCTGATCGGCCAGGGCGTTTCGTCGGGCTGCATCCGGATGCGCGACGCCGACGCGATCGACCTCTACAGCCGCGTCAAGATCGGCGCTAAGGTCGTCGTCCGCTGATCCGCCCGCGGGCGCGTCGCGGCCGTCGTCGGTCGCGTCGCGTCCGGGCTCAGCGAAGCGCCGAGGGCGCGAACACGCCTTGGAACGCGCGCACGAGGACGTCGGCCGCTTCGCGGTCGGCGGGCGAGGCGTCCTTCAACCGCGCATCGAGATCGGCGTCGTCGATTCCCGCCGCCTTGGCCAGCGCGCGCCATTTCAGCGCGCGCGGCATGTCCTTCTTGACGCCCCGGCCGACCAAGTAGAGCCGCGCGAGCCGGTCCTGGCCGAGCGGTTCTCCGGCATTGGCGGCGCGTTCGAGCCAATGCGCCGCTTCGACGTCCGCGTCGCCGCCGGGCGGCGTCTCGAGGATCATCCGCGCGTATTCGACCATCGCCTCGAGGACGCCGCCGCGCGCCGCCGCGCGCATCAACTCGGCCGCCGCGACCTGGTCGCGCTTCACGCCGAGGCCCTTCTCCGAGAGCAGGCCGAGCGCATACCAAGCGACGGGATCGCCGAGCTTGGCGGCCGCCTCATAATGTCTCGTCGCCCGCGCGTAGTCGGGGCCGACCGTGTCGCTGGCCGGAACCAGGGCGAGGTCGCCCAACGTGTATTCGGCCTCGGGGACTCCGCCCGCGGCGGCCTGGCGCAGCAGCTTTCGTGCGCCGTCAGGGTCCTTCGGTCCGCCGAGGCCCTTCAATTTCAGCCGCGCCAACGCGAACGCCGCGCGCGCGTCGCCGGCGTTCGCCGCCAGCGCGAACCACTTCGCCGCCTGGCCGGAATCCTGCGGCACGGCATAGCCTTCGAGGTAGATCTCGCCGATCAACGCCATCGCCGAGGCGGCCTTGGGATCGGCGTCGATCGCCTTCAGCGCGGTTTCGAGCGCGGTGCGGTAATAGCCGCGCTGATAGGCGCCGAACGCGGCGTCGGGGAGCGCGACGTCCGCGCGCGCCGCGCCCATCGAGGCGGCCAGCGCCAGCGCGACGACGAAGGTCCGCGCGCGCATCAGGCGACCGGGGTCGCCGCGCGGGCGATCGCGTCGTGCGTTTCGGTCGCCGCGGCGCGCGCTCCGCGCGGATCGGCGAACAGCGACGCGCCGCGGGCGACGAACTCGACGCCCGCGCGCGCGAGGGCTTCCGCATCCGCCGCTTCCGCCGCGAAGGCGACGCAGGGCACGTTGAACACGTCCGCCCACCATTCCGCGCGTTCGAGCGTGCGGGCCGCCGGCGCCGGCGCGCCGTCGGCGTCCGGTTCGCCGAAGCAGACGTAATCGACGCCGAGTTCGCCCGCCTCCATCGCGTCGTCGCGCGAGA
>JAGWKJ010000386.1 GCA_028865375.1 Hyphomicrobiales bacterium
GCCACCTCGTCCGCGCGCGCTCGCGCGCGGGCGAACAAGGCCGGCCAGCCCGCGATCGACAGCGCGTTGGCGCGCCGGCCGGAGAAGTCGCGGCCGGCGTCGTGCAGGCCCGCGAGCGCCTCGCCCAGCGCGGCGCAATGGCGGGCGCCGGGCCTGCGCGGCCATACGCCGTCGAGGAAGGTGAAGATCGCCGCCGGCCGGCCGGCGAGCCGGCCCAGCGCGCGGCCCCCGCGGTCGGACACCGGGAGCGGGCAATTGATGCCGCGCGCGGCGAGGTGGCCCATGAGGTCGAGAAAGAACGGCAGGTCGGCTTCCGCCACCCGCTTTTCGTAGAGCGTGAGGATGTATTGCCCGCCGCCCGCGCGCAGCAGGAAGTTCGAGTTCTCGACGCCCTCCGCGATGCCCTTGAAGGAGGACAGCGCGCCCAGCCCGTAGCCGGCGAGGAAGGCCGCGAGCTCGTCGTCGGCGACTTCGGTGTAGACGGCCATGGCGACGCGCCGGTCAGGCGACGCGCGCGACGCAGAAATCGACGGCGTCGAGCAGCGCGTCCTTCAGCTCGCCGCCGGCGAACAGGCCGAGCGCGTCCTTGGCCATCGCGGCGTAATGGCGCGCGCGCTCGACCGTGTCCTCGATGGCGCGGTGCTTGCGCATCAGGCCCTGCGCCTTGGCGAGGTCGGCGTCGGTCGCTTCGCCCGCCTCCAGCGCCTTGCGCCAGAACGCGCGCTCGTCCTGCGAGCCGCGGCGGAACGCCAGCACCACGGGCAGCGTGATCTTGCCTTCGCGGAAGTCGTCGCCGACGTTCTTGCCGAGCGCGGCCGAAGAGCCGCCGTAGTCGAGCGCGTCGTCGACCAGCTGGAACGCGATGCCGAGATTGGCGCCATAGGCGCGGCAGGCCTCGATCTCCGCCTTGCCGCGGCCGGCCAGGATCGCCCCGACCTCGCAGGCGGAGGCGAACAGCGCCGCCGTCTTGGAGCGGATGACGGCGAGATAGGCGTCTTCCGTCGTGGCGGTGTCCTTGGCGGCGGCGAGCTGCATCACCTCGCCTTCCGCGATCACGGTGGCGGCGGTCGAGAGCGTGTCGAGGCAGGCGAGCGAGCCGACCTCGACCATCATCTTGAACGACTGGCCGAGCAGGAAGTCGCCGACCAGCACCGAGGCCTCGTTGCCCCACACCATGCGCGCCGCCGGCCGGCCGCGCCGCATGTCGCTTTCGTCGACCACGTCGTCGTGCAGCAGCGTCGCCGTGTGCATGAACTCGACCGAGGCGGCGAGCTTCACGTGGCCCTGCCCGCGATAGCCGCACAGCGCCGCGCAGGCGATGGTGAGCATCGGTCGCAGCCGCTTGCCGCCCGAATCGATCAGGTGGCGCGCCACTTCCGGGATCATCTCCACGTCGGAGCCGGCGCGCGACAGGATCATGGCGTTGACCGACGCCATGCCGGCCGCGGTCAGGCGCAGCAGCGGCGCCAGCGACGGCGACGGCTTCTCCTCGAGCGGAACGACGATCCCCATGCCCCATCCTTGCCTAGCCAGCGTCGGCGACCATAAAGACCGGGCGGCCGGCGAACAAGGCGGCGGGGCGCCGTGCGACCTTGCGTGCGCGGGAGCGGACGATGGCGACGATTCCGACCCAAAGACGCGGCGAGAACGCCGACGCGGACACGGCCGACGGCTTCCTCGGCGGCCGACTGACGTTGCGCCAGCCGGCGCGCGGACATCGCTTCGGCTCCGATGCGGCACTGCTCGCCGCCTGCGCGCCGACGGATTGCGACGGCGAGATCATGGACGTCGGCGCCGGCGTCGGCGCGGTCGGGCTGGCTGCCGCGTCGCGCGCGTCGCGGTCGCGCGCGACGCTGGTGGAGATCGACCCCGCGCTATGCGCGCTGGCGCTGGCGAACGCGCAGGCCAACGGGCTCTCCGAGCGCGTGAGCGTCGCCTGCGCGGACGCGACGTCGGCCAAGGCGCGCCGCGCCGCGGGCCTCGCCGACGGGCGCGCGGACGTCGTGCTGTCGAACCCGCCCGATCTCGACGCCGAGAACGCGCGGCTTTCGCCGGACGGCGC
>JAGWKJ010000387.1 GCA_028865375.1 Hyphomicrobiales bacterium
TCCACCATCGCCGCCAATGCCGTGGCGTAGGGCGCGACGACCTTGTTCTCGCCGAGGCCGCGCTTCAGGCCGAGGCCGGGGACGCCGAAATTGGAGTATTGATACGTCAGTTCGAGGTCGCGCGCGTTGTAGGCGGATTCCGACACGCCCCAAGGCGCGCCGGTTTTCGCCGCGTAGGAAATCTGGCGCCGCACGACCAGGCGGTTCGTCCGCTCGAGCAAGCTGCCGGCGGGCGCGCGAAGCACCAGCGAGGGCATGAGGTATTCGAACATCGACCCCGACCACGAGATCAACGCGGCGCCCAAGCCGACCGGCGTCGCAGACCGGCCGAGGCGAAACCAATGTCTCGCCGCGACGTCGCCCTTCGCGATGGCGACGAAGCTTGCGAGGCGGGCCTCGGAAGCGAGCAGATCGTAGCAATTCGCGTCCAACGCGCCGTCGCCGACGAGATAGCCGATCGACAGGAGCTGGCGGTCGCCGTCGAGCAGGAAGCCGAACTCCATGGCGAGCGCCATGGACCGGGCGCGTCGTTCGACGAGCGCGAGCCGCGCCGCGGACGAGGCCGGTCCGTCGACGCCCTGCGCCAAGTCGGCACGATGCGACTCGATCGAGGCGGCGACGGCCCGCGTCCAGGTCGATACGTCGACGCCGCCTTCGTCTCCGCGTTCGATGGCCAGCGCCGCGGCGATGTCGACCAGCGCGGCCGCCTCGGCGCCGAGTTCGTCGAACGCGGCCGCAGGATCGCCGCCGGCCGCCTTCGCCGCCTGCGTTTTCGCCGACAGGGCGCCGAGCGCCTGGTCGAATTGGTGCAACGTGACGGTCTGCGTGCGGCGGCCGTCCCGGATGCCGAAGCACTCGTCCCGCACGACGTCCAGAGCGTCCTCGACGCCCTCGAAGCGCCGCTTCGCGTCGAGCGGCCTCTCCGCCCAATCGCGGAATGCGCCGGC
Source organism: Hyphomicrobiales bacterium (assembly GCA_028865375.1). Taxonomy (GTDB): domain Bacteria; phylum Pseudomonadota; class Alphaproteobacteria; order Rhizobiales; family Beijerinckiaceae; genus JAGWKJ01. The sequence goes on from JAGWKJ010000387.1 coordinate 948, forward strand.
GAGCGCGACGAGATGTCCGGCGAGGTTGCCGCTGTCGACCGTCGACACGTATCGGGGATCGAGGGGCCGGAGGTCGCGCGTGTCGTACCAGTTGAACAGATGGCCGCGGAACTTTTCCATCCGGTCGACGGCCGCCAGCGTCGCCTCCATGAGGTCGAGCGCGCGCGTCGTGCCGATCCATCCGAAATCGCGGGCGGACGCGATGGACAGCAAATGGAGCCCGACGTTGGTCGGCGATGTCCGGTGCGCGATCGCTGGCGCCGGGTCGGACTGGAAATTGTCCGGCGGGAGCATGTTGTCCGCCGGCGTCACGAAGGTTTCGAAGAAGTGCCACGTACGGCGAGCCGTCGTCCTGAGCGTCGCCGCGTCCGCCTCTCCGACCGGACGGCTTTGCGGGTCGCCGCGGGGCAGGCTGACGAAAAGCGCGATCGCGGGCGACGCGAGCCAAAGCGCCGCGAAGGGCAGCGCCAAGCGCCACGTCCCCCGTTCGAGCCCCAGGACCGCGGCAAGCGCGCCGATGGAGAGCGCCCCCATCATCCGTCGCGCGAAGCCCGGCAGGTCGAGGCGCGGGCCGATCGTCGCCTGCGCGGCGGGCACCCATTCGAGCAGATGGCGGCGGCTCACGACGAGGCGCCATATCGTGCGAAGGATCGCGTCGGCCATGAGACACGCCTGATCCGCCAAGAACGCCAGCGTCAGCGCCGTCCACGCCAAGGCCAGCGCGACGTCGCCGCCGACCGCGCGATAGTGACTGGATCGCTTCATGCCCGGCGGCCGCGCAGGGATCGCGGCCAGCACCGGGAGGAGGGCGGGCAGCGCCAGCGTCGCTCCGACGAACGCGGTCCAGACCGACGCGACGGCCGGCGACGTCGACCAACCGGCGAGCATGGCGATCGTCGCCGCCGGCGCGGAGAGCGTTCGGCGCAGGTTGTCGATCATTTTCCAGCGCCCGGTCGCGGTGAGGCCGTCGTCCGCGGCCGCCGACCGCGCGAAGCCGGCGCCGAACATCCACGGCAACAGCTGCCAGTCGCCCCGCGCCCAACGGTGATGGCGGACGGCGCCCACGTCGTAACGCGCCGGGAAATCCTCGACGACTTCGACGTCGGTGGCCA
>JAGWKJ010000388.1 GCA_028865375.1 Hyphomicrobiales bacterium
ATGTCTCCTTCAAGCCAGTGTGGTGTCGATGGTCGCCAGCTGCGACTGGCCGATTTGCAGGTTCACGCGGCGGATGCCGAGATATTTCGTCACTTGGTCGGCCGGCATTTCCAAGATCGGGCCGGGATGGGGGGCCGAGCCCGGCGCCGGTTGCGGGAACGCGGTCGACAGCGCGGTGTGGAACGTCACGGCGCCCTCGACCTTCTGCAACACTTGATGGATGTGGCCGTTGAGGACCGTCACCGACCCGAAGCGCTTCAGCAGCGCGAAGGCGGCGGGCGCGTCGGCGGTTCCCCAGCCCCATTTGGGATAGACCGCCCAGAGCGGCACGTGCGCGAACAGCACGATGGGCGTCGAGGACGACTTGTCCCGCAGATCGTCGGCGAACCAGGCGAGTTGTTCGGCGCCGAGCAGGAACTGGCCGTCCGCCGCGGTCTCCACCACGTTCACGAGACCGACGAAATGCGCGCCGCCGGCGTCGAACGAATACCAGCCCATGCCCTTGGTGCCGGCGCCGTGGCGCGCGAGATACAGCTTCTTGTCGGGGTCGAGCATGTCGTGCTCGCCCGGCACGTGATGGATCGCCAGCCCGGCGCCTTGGTTGATGTCGTGCGCCATCGCGAATTGTTCGGGCGTGGCGAGATGCGTGATGTCGCCGGTGTGGATCATGAAGGCGGCGTCGCTCCGCGCCTTCGCCAACGCGATCACCTTTTGCAGCGTGCCGGGAACGTCCTGGTAATTGGGCGCCTTGAAGCCGATGTGGCTGTCGCTGATCTGGAGGAAGGTGAACTTGGCGTCCTCCGCCTTCGCTTCGCCGAGCGAGGCCAGCGTCGTCGGCACTCCGCCCGCCAGCGTCCACACGAGGCCGGCGCCGATCCAGGTGGCGCATTCCATCACCTTGCGGCGGCTCGGGCCCCCGTCGCGGTCTTCGCGTCCGTCCGTCATCGCGTCCTCCTCGCTGTTGTCGAGGAAGAGACCGGTCGGGCGCGCGAATATTCCCCTTGGGTCGAAATTTTCGGCTGCGATCCCGTTTCGGCGCAAAATGGCACGGCTGCGAACGCGGCCGGAACGAAACGGGCGCGAATCGCCGACCTCGCCGCCGGAGCACTTTGTTCACGCCATGGCTGGGGGTCGGCGCCGGCAACGCCGCCAGATGTTGATTTCGAGGTCGACCCGCGCGCCCCGCCGGGGCCCTGAGGGACGGACTCCGGAAGGGACGATTGTCAACGCCTTCGGGCGATATTCTCAGCGCGACGCCTTTTTCGCGACTCCGCCGCTGATCGCCTCGGCTTGGATCACAGCCGGACCGATCGAGGTCTGGATCACCACCCTGTATGGCACGAAGGCGGCGACGCCCGGCGCCGGGGCGAGCGCGACCTCGATGGTCGGGTTCTTGGTCTCGAAATTGAGCTCCGCCTTGTCGCGGCGATAGCCCGACAACGGCCGATAGCGCGCCGTGCACAAGGCGACCGGGCCAGAATAGCCGCGCGCGCCGCCGTTGGCGACCGAATCGAAGCTCATCGCGACGTCGAACCGCGCTTCGCTGTCGAAGATGCGCAAGGTGCGGTCGCACGCGCCGGGGCCCGGCACGGCATTGGCGGCCGGCATCAGAAACGCCGACAGCGGATCGACCACGCCGACCTTGGCGCCCGGCGCCAGCGGCACGTATTCGGGGCCAGGCGGCCGCGGCTTGGGCGAAATCTGCACCGCGCGCACGGCGCCGCCGCCCATGCTCATGCGAATCGTGTGGCGGTCGCCGCCGCGCGCGGCCGTCATCGCGAAGGCGTCCGGCGTCAGCGCGCCCCCGAAGCCGCCGTTGGCGCCCGCCGCGATGGCTTGATGGACCAACAGCTTGGCGATGCCAGCCAGCCCGCCGTTCAGCGTCAGGTTGTAGCGGCCGCCCGCCACATGGCCGACCAGCGTGCCGGTCCCGATCCGGAGGCCGACGATCGTGACGCCGTAGGTGACGCTGAAATCCGCCGCGCGCGCGACCGGCGCGACCGCGAGCGCCGCGCCCGCCACCGCCGCGAGGCGCAGCGCGCGTCCGATGTCGAA
>JAGWKJ010000389.1 GCA_028865375.1 Hyphomicrobiales bacterium
CGGGCGCGGCGGCGGCGGACTTCGGTGCTGCGCCGGCGGCGTCGGGCAGGCGGCGGCGGGCCTCTTCCTCGTAATGGCGCTTGCTTTCGGCGTCCGAGACGCGGCGCGCGTCCTCGGCGCGGCGGCGCTCTTCGGCGGCCGCGCGTTCGATGCGCTCGCGTTCCTCGCGCTCGGCGCGGGCGCGGGCTTCCACGGCGGCGCGTTGGCGCTCCTGCTCCTCGCGGGCGAGGGCGCCGGCGAGCGCGCGGGCGCGGGCGTCGCGCTGCTCGTCGGTCAGCGTACGCGCGCCCACCGCGGGCCTGCCACCGGCGGAAGGGGCGGGTGCGGGACGCGCAGGGGCGGCGGGCGCGGCGGCGGCCGGCCTTGGCGCTACGGGGGCGGCGGCGGGTGCGGGATGGTCGGCGCCGGGACGGCGCTTGACGACCTTCTCGACCACGACGGCCTTGCTGCGCCCGTGCGAGAAGCTCTGGCGCACGACTCCCTGCTCGACGGAACGCTTGAGAGTCAACGTCTTGCCCGTCGCGACGGCAAGCGGCTTTTCGCCCGGTGTCTTGGTTTCGGTCATGCTTCCCTGTGCGCGGGGTCGTCCCCGCCCTCGTGATCGGACTCAGTCGGAAATTCAGCGGTCGCCCCGCGGGGCGACCGATAAGCGGCGAGCCGGGCGGCGCGCCGGAGGAACTCCGCCGTCGCCCCGCCCTTCAAGAGCGCCGCATGTATCACACTTGCCCGCCCGAACGCCAAACCGATTTCTTCCTCGCCGAACGAGGCCACGACGGGGATCGCATCGGCTCTTCCGGTCGGCGCCGTCTCGGCCGCCGACTTGGTCGCCATGCGCGCCTTGGCGTCGATCTTGCGGGCGCCGTCGGGCGCGGCTTCTCGCGCCCTCAGCAGCGCCGCGACGCGGCCCTTGCCCAGCGCTTCCTCGACTTTGAAGGCGCCGGGCAGCGCCAACCCCGCCTTGTTGGCGAGCGCCAGCCAGCGCAGCGCGTCGGCGCGCATCAGGCGCTCGACCTCCTCGGCGAGGCCCGGCCCGGCGAGCGCCTTGCGCTTGAAGGCGCGCGAGAACGCGCCCTTCGCCGCCGCCTCGGCGACGACCTCCGCGTTGGCCAGCGTCCACGCGCCGCGACCGGGCAGGCGACCGCGCAGGTCGGGCGTGACGTTGCCCTCGGGATCGAGCGCGAAGCGCAGCAGCTGCGCGCCTTCCCCGGCCCCGGCGCGCGCGCGCGTGACGATGCAGCGGCGTTCGCGCGCGGCCGCCTCCCCGTCGTCGTCGCGCGCGTCGGTCAACCGGCCTCCGCTTCGCCGGCGGCCTCGCCATCGGCGGCGGGCGCCGTCGCCTCGATCCAGCCGGCCTTGACGCGCGCGTCCATGATCATGCGCTCGGCCTCGACGCGCGAGACCGGGAAGCCGTCGAGGAAGCCGGCGACGCGGCGCGGCTTGCCGTCCTTGCCGTCCTCTTCGTATCCGGCGAGGTCGTCGGTGGCGCAGCCGGCGAGGTCCTCGAGCGTCTTCACGTCGTTCTCGCCGAGGCGGACCATCATGGCCGTCGTGACGCCGTCGATCTCCTTCAGCGAATCCTCGACGCCGAGCGCCTTGCGGCGCTCCTCGTTCTCGGCCTCGACGCGGGCGAGGTGGTCGAGCGCGCGGCCGTGGATCTCCTCGGCCGTGTCCTCGTCGAAGCCCTGGATGCCGGCGAGTTCGCGCTTGTCGGCGACCGCGATCTCCTCGACCGAGGCGAAGCCTTCGGAGGCGAGCAACTGGCCGACCGTCTCGTCGACGTCGAGCGCGTCCATGAACGTGGTCGTGCGCTCGGCGAATTCCTTCTGGCGGCGCTCGGATTCCTCGGCCTCGGTCATGATGTCGATGTCCCAGCCGGTGAGCTGCGAGGCCAGCCGCACGTTCTGGCCGCGTCGGCCGATGGCGGCCGACAGCATCTCGTCGGGCACCACGACCTCGACGCGGCCGGCGTCCTCGTCGAGCACGACCTTGACGACCTCGGCGGGCTGCAGCGCGTTGACGAGGAAGGTCGCGGCGTCCGCCGACCACGGGA
>JAGWKJ010000067.1 GCA_028865375.1 Hyphomicrobiales bacterium
TGCGCCGCGAGGTCCTGCCCAACGCGATGGCGCCGCTGGTGTCCGAATTCGGCCTGCGGTTCAGCTTCAACTTCCTGTTCGTGGCGGCGCTGAGCTTCCTGGGGCTCGGCGTGCAGCCGCCTTACGCGGACTGGGGCGGCATGGTCCGCGAGAACGCGGCGGCGATCAACTTCGGCATGTACGCGCCGATCTGGCCGGCGCTCGCCATCGCGACGCTGACGGTCGGCGTGAACCTGATCGTCGACTGGCTGCTGTCGATCGACGCGCGTCCGTCCGGCGCGCAAGCGGAGATGTGAGACATTGTCCGACGACCTCGTGCTGCTGCTGGAGGGCCTCGTCGTCGAGACGACGAACGGCGCCGTTCTGGTCGATCACGTCGACGCCCGCCTCAAGCGAGGCGAGATCCTCGGCCTGATCGGGGAATCGGGCGCCGGCAAGTCGACCATCGGGCTCGCCGCGATGGCCTATGCGCGCGCCGGTTGTCGGATCGTCGAGGGCAAGGTCGCCATCAACGGCACGGACTTGCGCGCCAGCACCGCCGTGCAGCGCCGGGACTTCCGCGGCAAGAGCATCGCCTACATCGCCCAGAGCGCGGCCGCCTCGTTCAATCCCGCGATGACGATCATGGACCAGGTGTGCGAGGCGCCCACCGTGCACGGCGTCATGCGCCGGCCGGAGGCGGAGGCCTACGCGCGCCGCCTGTTCTCGATCCTGCGGCTGCCCGACCCAGACAATTTCGGGAACCGCTATCCGCACGAGGCGTCGGGCGGCCAATTGCAGCGCGCCATGGCCGCGATGGCGATGAGCTGCCGGCCCGACATCATCGTGCTCGACGAGCCGACGACCGCGCTCGACGTGACGACGCAGATCGAGGTGCTCGCGCTGCTGCGCGACCTGATCCGGGAATTCGGCACCGCGGGGCTCTACATCACGCACGACCTCTCGGTGGTGGCGCAGGTCGCCCATCGCATCATGGTGCTGCGCGGCGGCAAGCCGGTCGAGATCGGCGACGCGCGCCAGGTGCTGGAACGGCCGACCACGGCCTACGCGACGGCGCTCGTCAACGAGCGCCGCTCGGCCGACAAGATCGCGCTCGCCGTGCCGCCGGCCGGCGGGGAGACGATGCTTGCGATCTCCGGCGTCGAGGCGGGCTACGTCAAGGGCTCGCCGGCCCTTTCGGACATCGACCTGACGATCCGCCGCGGCGAGACGGTCGCGGTGGTGGGCGAGTCGGGATCGGGCAAGAGCACGCTGGCGCGCGTCGTCGTCGGCTTGCTGCCGCGCTGGGCCGGCGACATCTCGCTCGCGGGGAAACCGCTTCCCCCGTCGTTGAAGGGCCGGCCGAAGGACACGTTGCGGCGCCTCCAGATGGTGCATCAGATGCCCGACGTGGCGCTGAACCCGCGCCAGCCGATCGGCGAGATCGTCGGCCGGCCGATGCAGGCGTTCTTCGGCCGCTCGGGCGCGGAAACCCGCGAGCGCGTCGCCAAGCTGCTATCGATGGTGGGCCTGCCGGAGGAATTCGCGCAGCGCCGGCCGGGCCAGCTGTCCGGCGGGCAGAAGCAGCGCGTGTGCATCGCGCGCGCGCTCGCCGCCGAGCCCGACGTGGTGATCTGCGACGAGCCGACCTCCGCGCTCGACCCCTTGGTGGCCGAGGAAGTGCTGAAGCTGCTGCGCCGGCTGCAGGACGAGCTCGGCCTCGCCTACATGTTCATCACCCACGACCTCGGCACCGTGCGCCGCATCGCGCACCGCACCGCCGTCATGCTCAAGGGCCGCATCGTCGCACAGGGGCCGACCGCCGAAATCTTCCGGCCGCCTTTCCATCCCTACACCGAGAAGCTGATCTCCTCCGTGCCGGAGATGGATCCGACCTGGCTCGACCGCATCCTCGCCGCGCGCAAGGCGCCGGAAGCCGCGGCCTGAGGGACGCGGACTTGGTCGAGACGGTCGAAAACGTCTTCGTTCCGATGGCCGACGGCACGCGGTTGGCGGCGCGCCTGTGGTTGCCGGCGGCCACGTCGCGGCCCGCGCCGGCGCTGCTCGAATACGTGCCCTATCGCAAGCGTGACGGCACCCGCCCGCGCGACGAGCCGATGCACGGCTGGTTCGCCGCGCACGGCTACGCGGTGGTCCGGCTCGACCTGCGCGGATCGGGCGATTCCGACGGTACGCTCGACGACGAATACCTGCCGCGCGAGCTCGACGACGCCGTCGAGGCGATCGCATGGATCGCGCGCCAAGCTTGGTGCGACGGCGCCGTCGGAATGATGGGCAAGTCCTGGGGCGGGTTCAACGCGCTGCAGGTCGCGGCCCTGCGGCCGCCCGCGCTGAAAGCCATCCTCGCCGTCTGCTCGACCGACGACCGCTTCGCCGACGACATCCATTTCAAGGGCGGCTGCGTCCTCGGCGACAATCTCTGGTGGGGCGCGATCATGCTGGCCTACCAGTCGCGGCCGCCCGATCCCGCGATCGTCGGCGACGCCTGGCGTGCGCGCTGGCTGGAGCGGCTCGAAGCGATGCCGCATTGGCCGACGCTTTGGCTCGCGCATCAGCGGCGCGACGCCTATTGGCGCCACGGCTCCGTCTGCGAGGATTATTCCGCGATCGAGGTTCCGGTGTTCGCGGTCGGTGGCTGGGCCGACGCCTACACGAACGCCGTGCCGCGCCTGCTCGAAGGGCTGCGCGTCCCGTGCCTCGGGCTGATCGGACCGTGGGGCCACCTCTATCCGCACGACGGCGCGCCTGGCCCGGCGATCGGCTTCCTGCAAGAGGCCCTGCGCTGGTGGGACCACTGGCTGAAGGGCGTCGATTCCGGAATCATGCGCGAGCCGACGCTGCGCGCCTATGTAGAAGACTGGACGCCGCCGGGCGACCGGGAGCGCGTGCCGGGCCGTTGGGTCGGCGAGCGCGCATGGCCCTCGCCGCGCGTCGCGCGCCGCACGCTCGAAGCCGGCGCCCTCGGCCTCGATCGCGGCGGCGCGGCGACGACGGCCTCGCTGGCTTCGCCGAGCCGCACGGGCGTCGCCGCCGGCGAATGGATGGGCACGGGCGTCGCGGGCCAGGCCGCGGGCGACCAGCGGATCGACGACGCCCATTCGCTCGTCTTCGATTCCGCGCCGCTGGCGGAGCGCGTCGAAATCCTCGGCGCGCCGCAGATCGAGTTCGACGTGGCCTCCGACCGGCCGGTCGCGCAGCTCTGCGCCCGCCTGTGCGACGTCGCGCCCGACGGCTCGTCGCGCCGCGTGTCCTACGGAGTCCTGAACCTCGCGCATCGCGACGGCCATGCCGCGCCGTCGCCCATGCCCGTCGGCGATTTCGTCCGCGTGCGCCTGAAGCTCGACGATTGCGGCCACGCCTTCGCGTCCGGTCACGTCGTGCGGCTCGCGTTGTCGAGCGCCTATTGGCCGATGGTCTGGCCCGCGCCCGAGGTCGCGACGCTGACGTTCCGGCTGCCCGGGACGTTGGTCCTGCCCGTGCGGCCGCCCGATCCGCGCGACGCGGAGATCGCGTTCGCGCGGCCCGAACGCGGGCCGGCGACGCCGACGACCAAGGTCTCCGAGGGCGCGCAATCGCGCCGTTCGTCGTTCGATCCGTCGACCGGGGAGGCGACCACCGTCGTGGAAGGTCGCGGCGGCCTGTTCGGCGAGGGCGCGGTCCGGCTCGACGACATCGGCACGACGGTCGCCCACGACTTGCGCCGCGAGTTCTCGATCCGCGCCGACGACCCGTCCTCGGCCTCCCAGCGAGTGATCCAATCCTACTCCATGGAAATGGCGGGCGTCGCGTTCCGCATCGAGACCGTCTCGACCATGACCGCGACGCCGACGCATTTCCGGCTCCGCTCGCGCCTCGCCGCGACGCAGGACGGCGCCCCGGCCTTCGAGCGCGAATGGGTCGACGAGATCGCGCGCGACCTGACGTGAAGCGCCCCGTTCAGTAGCTGGCGTCGGGCATCGAGGCCTTCTTGCGCTCGACGAAGTCGCGCAGCGCTTCGTCGACGCCCGGATCGATCGGCGGCGCCTCGTATTCGGCGAGCGTCCGCTTCCAGCTCGCGTTGGCGCGCGTCGCCGCGTCCTTGCCGCCCTCGTCGCGCCATTGCTCGAAGGAATTGTTGTCGGCGACGGTCGAGCGATAGAAGGCGGTCTCGAAATTGGCCTGCGTATGCGGCGCGCCGAGGAAGTGCCCGCCCGGCGCCACTTGGTGGAACGCGTCCATCGCCTGGCCGTTGGGCGACAGGTCGACGCCCTGGGCGAGCTTGTGCATCGCGCCGAGCTGGTCGAAGTCGAGCACGAACTTCTCGTAGCCGGCGACGAGCCCGCCTTCGAGCCAGCCCGCCGCGTGCAGCACGAAGTTCGTGCCCGCGAGCACGGTCGGCAGCAACGTCTGCGCGCTCTCGTAGGCCGCCTGCGCGTCGGGCAGCTTGGAGGCGCAGAGCGAGCCGCCGGTGCGGAACGGCAGCTTCATGCGCCGCGCGAGCTGGCCGGCGCCGAAGATCGCCAGCGTCGCCTCCGGCGTGCCGAAGGTCGGCGCGCCAGACTGCATCGACAGCGTCGAGACGAAAGTGCCGAAGACGCAGGGCGCGCCCGGGCGCACGAGCTGGCAGAACGCGACGCCCCCCATCACCTCGGCCAGCACCTGCGTCAGCGTGCCGGCGACCGAGACCGGGCTCATCGCGCCCGACAGGATGAAGGGCGTGATGATGCAGGCTTGGTTCGCGGCGGCATAGGCTTCCGCCGCGCCCAGCATGGTGGCGTCCCACACCAGCGGCGAGTTCGCGTTGATGAGGCTGGTGCAGACCGCGTTGTCGCGCACGAAATCGGCGCCGAACAGGATGTCGCACATCGCGACCGTGTCCCTGGCGCGCTCGGGATGGGTGACCGATCCCATGAACGGCTTGTCGGAGAGCCGCATGTGCGAATAGACCATCTCGAGATGGCGCTTGTTGACCGGCAGGTCGACCGGCTCGCACACCGTGCCGCCGGAATGGTGGACGTAGGGGTTCGCATAGGCGAGCTTCACGAAATTGCGGAAGTCCTCGATCGTGCCGTAACGCCGCCCGCCGTCGATGTCGTACACGAAGGGCGAGCCGTAGTTCGGCGCGAACACCGTGTTTTTGCCGCCGATGACGACGTTGCGTTCCGGGTTGCGCGCGCGCTGGACGTAGGTTTCCGGCGCGGTCGCGCACAGCTTGCGGGCGAGCCCCTTGGGGAAGCGTACGCGGTTCCCGTCGACGTCGGCGCCGGCCTCCTTGAACCGCGCGAGCGCGGCGGGATAATCGCGGAACTCGAGGCCGACCTCCTGCAACAGCGTCTCGGCGTTCGCCTCGACGATGGCGAGGCCCTCCTCGTTCAGCACTTCGACGAGCGGGATGTTGCGCACGATGTAGGGGATCGAAGCGCCGCCGCGCTTGGTCCGCGCCGCCCGGCGCGCGTCGCGGCCGCGCCGCGTTTCGGCCGCCGGCGCCCCTTCGGTCTCGGTCGTCATGTCGCGTCCCTCCGGTTCGACGTTAGCGCGGCGCAAGGCCCGCGGCTTTCCTTTTCGCATCGTATCATCGCTGCCTCGTCTCCCAGTCCGGCGCGACGTGGAACGGCGCGTTCGAGGGCGGCGGCGGCGGCCTGCCGAGGATCGAATCGGCGAGCTTCTCGCCGATCATGATCGTGGGCGCGTTGAGGTTGCCGTTGGTGATCGACGGCATGATCGAGGCGTCGACGACGCGCAGCGCGTCGAGCCCGCGCACGCGGCCCTGCGGGTCGACCACCGCCATGGGGTCGCCGTCGCCGCCCATCTTGCAGGTGCAGGAGGCGTGGTAAGCCGATTCCGCGCGCCGGCGGACGAAGTCGTCGATCGCCTCGTCGTCCGTGACGCCCGCGCCGGGCGCGATCTCGCGTCCGCGATGGGGATCGAAGGCCTTTTGCGCGAAGATCTCGCGCGTCAGGCGCACGCACGCGCGCATCTCGGCCCAATCGTCGGGGTGGCTCATGTAATCGAAGAAAATGTTGGGCGCCGCCGCGGGATCGGCGGAACGCAGGCCGACGCGGCCACGGCTCTTCGAGCGCATCGGCCCGACGTGGGCCTGGAAGCCGTGGCCTTCGGCGAGCTTCTTGCCGTCGTAGCTCACGGCGAGCGGCAGGAAATGGAACTGGATGTCGGGGAATCTCACGCCGGCGCGCGAACGGATGAAGCCGCCGGCCTCGAACTGGTTGGTCGCGCCGTCGCCCGAGCGGTTCAGCAGCCATTGCGCGCCGACCAGCCCGCGGCCGAGCAGGCCCGTCTTGGAATAGAGCGTGATCGGCGATTTCGATTCGACCTGGAAATAGAACTCCAGATGGTCCTGCAGGTTGGCGCCGACGCCGGGCAGGTCGCCCACCACGTCGATGCCCAGCGCGCGCAGGTCGCTCGCGGGTCCGACTCCCGAGAGCATCAGGAGCTGCGGCGAATTGATCGCGCCCGCGCACAGCACGACTTCGCGCCGCGCGTTGGCGACATGGGACGTCCCGCCGCGCGAATGGCGCACGCCGACGGCGCGGCGGCCCTCGAACAGCACCTTTTCGGCGCGCGAATGGGTGACGACGGACAGGTTGCGCCGCCCCGCCGCGGGCGCGAGATAAGCGAGCGAGGCGGAACAGCGCACGCCGTCGCGAACCGTCATGTCGAGCCGGCCGAGCCCTTCCTGGCGAAAGCCGTTGAGGTCGTCGCTGACGGCGTAGCCCGCCTGGCGCCCCGCCTCCATGAAGGCGGCGTAGAGCGGATTGCGGACGTCGCCGGCGCGCGTCGACAGCGGCCCCTCGCCCCCGCGGTAATAGTCCGCGCCCTCGCGCCGAGTCTCCGCGCGCCGGAAATAGGGAAGCACGTCGCGATAGGCCCAGCCGCGCGCGCCCTCTTCCTCCCAGCGGTCGAAGTCGAGCGCGTGACCGCGCACGTAGACGAGGCCGTTGATCGAAGAGGAGCCGCCAAGGCCCTTGCCGCGCGGCACGCGCAGGACGCGGCCGCCGAGGCCGGGCTCCGGCTCGCCGACATAACCCCAATCGAACCGCTTCATGTTCATCGGGATCGACAGCGCGGCCGGCATCCGCACGTAGAGCGAGCGGTCCGTGCCGCCGTATTCGAGCAGCAGCACGGAATGGCGGCCGTCCTCGCTCAGGCGGTTGGCGACGACGCAGCCGGCCGAGCCCGCGCCGACGACGACGAAGTCGAACGTCTCCTCGCTCATCGCGCGCTGCCCGTCGCGCGCGTCAATGGCCGGCCGCCAACAGGCGATCGACGTACCACGTCGCGAAATCGTCGAGGTGGCGCTCCGTGAAGCGCGAATAGGGCCCGGGCGAATAGCCAGGCGTGCGCACGCCCGCCTGCGCGCGGGCGACCAGCGCGGCGTCCTGAGAATTGGTCGCGGTCCACACGCGCACGAGGTTCTCGCGGTCGTAATCGACGCCTTCGCGCGCCTTCGCGTTCACCAGCCAGACCGTGCGCACGCGCGTCCGTTCGGGCGAGATCGGATGGGCCATCGTCACCACCGCGTGGTCGGCCATCAAATGATGCCACGAATGGTGGGTCCAGAAATGCAGGTCGCCGACGTCCGCGTCGCCGACGTCGCCGAGCGGCACGCGGCAGGCGGGCTTTCCGTCCATCGTCGCGGAACGCGCGACGCCGCCCTCGCCCATCATCAGGCGCTCGGTGCGGAAATTGGTGTCGTGGCCGACCAGATGCTCGATCGGCGCCGACGGCCAGCCGGCCTCCTCCCAAGCCCGCGTCTTTCGCGCGAACAGGGCGAGATGCCCGTCGGCGACCGCGCGCTTGGCGGGGGACAGTTCGTCGGGGTCGTAGCCGAAATCCTGCGGCAGGAAAGTCTTGCCGAGCTCGGGATGGGAACCCGCGCAATGATAGCACTCGCGGTTGTTCTCCATCGTCAGCTTCCAGTTGCCTTCCTCGACGATGACGCTCTCGTGGGCGATCTTCGCGCGCGCGAGGCCGTAGGGCGCGAGACGCGGCCCCATCGCCGCCTCGAGGTCGGCGAAATCGGCCGGCGGCCCGTCGGCGAGGCTGACGAACACGAGGCCGCCGACGGTTCGCAGGTGCACCGGCCGCAGTCCATGGCAGGAGGCGTCGAAGTCGGTGCCCATGTGCGGCGCGCGGATCAGCGCGCCGTCCAGCCCGTAGGTCCAATGGTGGTAGGGGCACGTGATCCGCCGGCCCGTCGCCTTGCCGGCGTCGCGCAGTCGCGCGCCCCGGTGGCGGCAGACGTTGTGGAAGCCGCGCAGGGCGCCGTCGTCGCCGCGCGCCAGCACGACGCTCGCGCGCGCGAAGTCGACGACGAAGGTCCCGTCCGCGGAGGGAACGTCCGCCTCGACGGCGACCAGCGTCCATTGCCGTTCGAAGAACGTCGCGCAATCGGCCTCGAAAGCCTCCGCGCCGGTGTAGAGCGCGGCGGGCAACGACCGGCCCGCGCGCCTCGCCCGGACGAGCGCTCCGAGGTTCGGATCCGCGTGCTTCGTCATGCCGCGCCCCTCACGCGCGCAGGCGGGAATTGTCGGGATCGAACGGGCTCTCGACGAGCACCGTCGCACGGCGGCGCTCGCCCAGCACCTCGATTTCCACCTCCGCGCCGGCGACGGCGAGCGCGGGCGGCAACATGGCGAGCGCGAGCGACTTGGCCGTCCGCCAGCCATAGCCGCCCGACGTGGTGCGGCCGACCATCTTGCCGTCCTTGAACACGGGTTCGGAGCCGCGCGCGTCGGCGTCGGTCACGCCATGGACCTCAAGCGTGGAGAGCCGGTTGGCTTCGCCCAAGTCGCGGCGCGCGAGCAGCGCGGCCTTGCCGCGGAACGCCTTCTTGAGGTCGACGAAGCGGTCGAGCGCGCTCTCGAACGCCGAATATTCGATCGACAGTTCGCGGCCGACGTTCTTGTAGGTCTTCTCCAGCCGCATCGAATCCATCGCGCGCAGGCCGAAAGGCTTGATGCCGAAGGGCGCGCCGGCGGCCATCAGGCGGTCGAACACGTAGTTCTGCGTCTCGATGGGGTGATGCAGCTCGTAGCCGAGCTCGCCCACGAAGTTGACGCGCAGCGCGCGCGTCCCCGCCGCGCCCACCGACAGCCGCCGCGCGGCGAGCCACGGGAAGGCCGTGTTCGACACGTCGATGTCGGCGACCTTGGCCAGCAGCTCGCGCGACCTCGGTCCGGCTATCACCAGCACGCCGTATTGCGTGGTCACGCGATCGAGCCGCACCGATCCGTCGCGCGGCGCGAGCTTGGAGAGCGTGTCGAAGTCGCGCGTCTCCCAGCCGCCGGCCGAGACGAGATAGAACCGTTCGGGCCCTAGGCGGGTCAGCGTGTATTCGACGCTCACCCCGCCGCGCTCGGTGAGGAGATAGGTCAGCGTGGTGCGGCCGGGCGCCTTTGGGACGCGGTTGGTCAGCAGGCCGTCGAGCCAGGCTTCCGCGCCCGGCCCGCTCACTTCCGTCTTGGCGAAGGCCGACATGTCGAGCAGGCCGACGTTCTCGTGGACGTTGCGGCATTCGGCGCCGACGAGGTCGAAATAGTTCGACCGGCGGAAACTCCATTTCTCGCTGATGGGATCGCCGGGCGAGACCTCGGCGTGGTTCTCGTTCAGAAGCACGTCGGGCTTGGCGAGATCCGCCTCGCCCAGCGAATAGCCCTTCGGCGCGAAGAAATTCGGCCGCTCCCAGCCGTAGGTGGCGCCGAACACGGCGCCCAGCGCCTTCATGCGGTCGTAGCAGGGCGTCTGGCGCAGCGGCCGCGCGGCGACGCGCTCCTCGTCGGGATAATGGACGGTGAAGACCCTGGAATAGGAATCCTCGTTCTTCTCCTTGAGGAAGCCCGCCTGCACATAGGGGCCGAAGCGCCGCGGATCGACGCCGAGCATGTCAAGGCTGGGCTCGCCCTCCACGATCCATTCGGCGAGCTGCCAAC
>JAGWKJ010000390.1 GCA_028865375.1 Hyphomicrobiales bacterium
CCCTCCGGGAGGCAGTGGAACCGCATTTGGCTTGATCGGTTGAGGCGAACTGGATTCTGAAGGTGACTCCCTTTTGGCTTGGGAGTGCCCGATGGAGGAGTTTGTCTCTCATTTCGCCGAGGTGGCCGACCCGCGGGCGCGCAATGCGCGTCACGATTTTCCTGAGGTTATCTTCGTGGCCGTGACGGCGGTGCCGTGCGGGGCGGAAGACTGCACCGACATGGCGCTGTTCGCCCGCTCCAAGCTGGATCTGCTGCGGCAGGTGGTGAAGCTGGAGCACGGGCCGCCGCGCCACGACACCTTCAGCCGGGTGTTTCGGCCCATCGCGCCCGAGCCGTTCGAGGCGGCGTTCGCCGGAGAGGCGAAGGGCGTGGTGGCGATCGATGGCAAGGCATTGCGCGGCGCCTGCGAGCGCGGGCGCAAGGCCACGCCTCTGCACCTGGTCAACGTCCGGGCGGCCGAGGCCAAGCTGGTGATCGGCCAGCGCCTGGCGCCGGGCCGCAACGAGGCGCCCGGCGCTCGGCAGGCCCCGGCGTTGCTTGGGCTTGAGGGCTGCATCGTCGCCGCCGACGCCCTGCACTGCCGGCCGACACGGCCCAGGCCATCCTCGACGCCGGAGCCGACTACGCCCTGGCGGCGAAGGCCAACCAACCCGGCTTGCTGGCCAAGGCCAAGGCGCCGCTCTGGACGACCGATCCGGATGATCGGGCCATCGACGGCTCCGCCCTCGCCCATGATCGCGTCGAAGGCCGTCTCGCCCCGGTGACCCCGGCCGCCGACATCGACTTCCCCGGTCTTGCCGCCGTCGCCAGGGTCGAGGCCCGCCGCAAGAGCGTCGACGAGCCAGAAGCGGTCATCGTCCGCTGCTTCCTGCTCTCCGCCGTCCTGGCCGCCCAGCGCATGCTCGAGGTCGCCAAGACCCGCTGGACCATCGAAAACCAGCCCATTGGATCCTCGATGTCGCCCTCGACGAGGACGCCGCCCGCAGCCGCAAGGACGACGCACCCCAGAACCTCGCCCTCATCCGGAAACTTGCCCTCAACCTCCTGCGCCAGCATCCCGACAAGGGATCAATCAAGGGCAAGATCAAGCGCGCCGGATGGGACGATGCGTTCCTCCGCTCCCTCATCAGTCAAATGCGATAGCCCTGCGCTCGCGGGGGAGGGGGCGTGAGGCTGCGCGGTGACGGAGGGGGCCGCGCCCCTCACGGCCCAGGCGAGAACGTGCAATCGGCGCCGCCGCCGGCCCCGCCGGTCGCCACCGCCGGCGTGACGGCGCAGGCGAGCGACGAGACGCTTTCGTAGACCGAGCCCGCCGCGCCGTCGGAAGGAACGCCGTTCTCGACCAGGGTCGCGTAGATCTCGTGCGCCGCGCGGCCCTTCAGCGGGACGGTCTTCGTCCCGAAGGTCAGTCGGCAATCGTGGTAGGTGATGTCGACGTTGCCGGCGCGGCAGACGATCTTGTCGGCCTTGACGACGATCGTCGCCTTCGCGCCGTAGGTCATGCCCTTGGATCCGTCGAGCAACAGGCGCAGCTCGCGCCGGTCGCGCGGCTTCACGGCGGGATCGTGGACGCCCGCGAGCGCGGCCAGCGCCAGCGCCGGGCCGCTGGAGGACGAGTCCGCCAGCGCCGGCGCGGCGGCGCCGAGCGCGACGGCGAACGCGATCGCGGCGGAAGGAATGCGACGCATGGCGGGGCTCCGGTCGTTGGGCTAAACGGGCGGCCATGGTAGCCGATCCGCCGCCGACCGTCGCCGACGTCCTGATGCCGGTGGCGGTGGACACCGCCTATTCCTATCGCGTGCCGGCGGGGCTCGCGGTCGCGCCGGGCGACCACGTGCGCGCGCAGCTCGGCGGCCGCGAGACCGACGGCGTGGTCTGGGCGGTGCGCACGGGCGGCGGCGACAATTTGAAGCCGCTGCTGGCGAAGCTCGATCTCGCGCCGATCGCGGAGCCGCTGCGCCGCTTCGTCGATTGGGTGGCCGGCTGGACTCTCGCGCCGCGCGGCATGGTGCGGCGCATGGCGGTGCGCGGCGCGACGGGC
>JAGWKJ010000068.1 GCA_028865375.1 Hyphomicrobiales bacterium
CGTCCCGTTGCGCCTGTTCGGGCACGACGTGTCCTTCACCAATTCGGCCTTGCTGATGGTCCTCACGCTGGCGGTGGCGGTGGCGCTGCTGCTGCCCGCCGTGCGCCGGCCCGCCGGGACGCCCGGCCGCCTGCAGGCGCTGGGCGAGATCGCCTATGAATTCGTCGCCGGCATGGTGCGCCAGGCGGGCGGCGAGCACGCGATGGGCTTCTTCCCCTTCGTGTTCTCGATCTTCATGTTCATCCTGGTGGCCAACCTGCTCGGGCTGGTGCCGATGTCGTTCTCGGTGACGGCGCACATCGTCGTGACGGCGGCGCTGGCGCTCACCGTGTTCCTGACCGTGATCGTGGCGGGCCTCGTCCACAACGGCTTCGGCTTCTTCAAGCTGTTCGTGCCCTCCGGCGTGTCGCCGGTGATGAAGGCGATCGTCGCGCCCATCGAGATCATCTCTTTCTTCTCGCGGCCGCTCAGCCATTCGGTCCGCCTGTTCGCCAACATGCTGGCGGGCCACATCACGCTCAACGTCTTCGCCGCATTCGTGGCGATGATGTTGGGCGCCGGCGTCTGGAGCGTTCTGTCGCCGCTGCCGCTGGCCATGACGATCGGCCTGTTCGCCCTCGAGTTGCTCGTCGCCTTCTTGCAGGCCTACGTGTTCACGCTTCTCACCTGCATGTATCTCAACGACGCGCTTCACCCCGGCCATTGACGCCGGAACGGCCCAGCGCCAAAGCCAAGCCGACCCAAGTCAACCAAGCAACCCAGCCTTACAGGAGCATTCGATGGATCCCGTTGCAGCCAAGTACATCGGCGCCGGCCTCGCCGCGATCGGCACCGGCCTCGCCGGCATGGGCGTCGGCAACCTGTTCGGCCAGTTCCTGAACGGCGCGCTCCGCAACCCCTCGGCCGCCGACGGCCAGGGCGGACGCCTGATCTTCGGCTTCGCGGTGACCGAAGCGCTCGGCATCTTCGCGCTGCTGATCGCGCTGCTGCTGCTGTTCGTGGTCTGACCGGCCCATCGTCGACGACGCCGCGTCGCCCTTCGGGCGGCGCGGCCCACCAGCCGGGAAGACCGCCGCCATGGCCCAAGCCACGATCGCAAAGATCGCGACGACCGCAGCGCCCGGGGGCGCGGCGGGCCACGCGTTCCCGCCGTTCCAGTTCGAGACCTTCCCGTCGCAGTTGCTGTGGCTCGCGCTGACGTTCGGCGCGCTCTACCTCGCGATGTCGAAGGTGATCGCGCCGGGCATCGGCGCGACGCTCGAGGCGCGCCGCAAGGCGATCGCCGACCGGATCGACGAAGCCTCCGCCATGCAGGCCAAGGCCGACGCGGCCGCCGCCGCGCAGGAGCGCAAGCTCGCCGACGCCAAGGCCGGCGCGCGCGCGCTGGCGCAGAAGACCCGCGACGACCTCGCGGCGGACGCCAAGCGCAAGAGCGACGTCGTCGAGGCCGACCTCGGCGCGAAGCTGGCGGACGCCGAGCGGCGGATCGCCGCCCAGCGCGATTCCGCGATGGCCAACGTCGAGGCGGTCGCCCGCGAGGCCGCGGCGGCGCTCGTCGAGCGCGTGCTCGGCCGCCCCGCGGATTCGGCGAGCGTCGCCGCGGCGGTCTCCGCCGCCGGGAGATCCTGACATGTTCGGCGCGGAAACCTGGGAACTCGTCGCGTTCCTGATCTTCGTGGGCGCGGCGCTGTGGTTCGGCGCGCACAAGCGCGTCGCCGACGCGCTCGACGAGCGCGGCCGCAAGATCGCCGGCGAATTCGACGCCGCCGCCAAGCTGCGCGCGGAGGCCGAAGCGATCCTCGCCGGCTTCGAAGCCAAGGCGAAGGAAGCCGAGGCCGAGGCCGCCGCCATCGTCGCGCAGGCGCGCGCCGAGGCCGAGACGCTGGCGGCCGAGGCGGCCGAGCGCGTCAAGGAATTCGTCGAACGCCGCACCCGCGAAGCCGATTCCAAGATCGCGCTCGCCGAGCGCCAGGCGACCGCCGACGTGCGCGCCGCCGCCGCCGACCGCGCGGTCTCGGCCGCCGAGACCGTCATCCGCGGCCAGACGGCGGGCGCCGCCGGCGCGCCGCTGGTCGAGCGCGAGATCGCCGGGCTCGCGGGCCGGTTCTCCTGAGCCGCCGCCTCCCATCGCGATCGGGCCCGCGCCGATGACGACGCGCATCGACGCGCGCTTCGCGGAGCTGCGCAAGGCCGGGCGCAAGGCGCTGGTGACCTTCGTCACCGCCGGCGATCCCGATCCCGACACGTCGCTGGCGATCCTGCGCGCCCTGCCCGGCGCCGGCGCCGACGTGATCGAGATCGGGATGCCCTTCACCGACCCCATGGCCGACGGACCGGCGATCCAGGCCTCGGGCCAGCGCGCGCTGAAGGCCGGCCAGACGATGGCCAAGACGCTTGACATGGTGCGCGCGTTCCGCGCCGACGACGCGACGACGCCGATCGTGCTGATGGGCTATTACAACCCGGTCTACGTGCGCGGGCCCGCGGCCTTCGCGGCCGAGGCCAAGGCGGCGGGCGTCGACGGCCTGATCGTGGTCGACCTGCCGCCCGAGGAAGACGACGAGCTCTGCCTGCCCGCGCGCGCGGCCGGGCTCAACTTCATCCGCCTCGCCACGCCCACCACCGACGACGCGCGGCTGCCCGCCGTGCTCGCGAACGTGTCGGGCTTCGTCTATTACGTCTCGATCACGGGCGTGACCGGCGCCGCGCGGCCCGACGCCGACGCGGTCCGCGCCGCGGTCGCCCGCATCAAGCGCAAGACCGACCTGCCGGTCGCGGTCGGCTTCGGCGTGCGCGACGCGCAGGGCGCGCGCGCGATCGCGTCGGCCGCCGACGGCGTCGTGGTCGGCTCCGCGTTGGTGGAGGCGGTTCGCGCCTCGCTGGTCGAGGGCCGCGCGACGCCCGGCACCGTGGGCGCGGTGACAAAGCTCGTCGCCGACATCGCCGCCGGCGTCCGCGCCGCCTGAAGCCGGATGCGCGCGCGGCGCGGACGTCCTATATTGAGCCCGACAAGCCCGGAGGCCGGCCCATGAACTGGATTTCCAACGTCGTGCCGCCGCGCATCCGTTCGCTGCTGCGCCGCGAGACGCCCGAGAACCTCTGGGTGAAATGCCCCGAGAGCGGCCAGCTCGTGTTCCACAAGGACCTCGAGGCCAACCAGATGGTGGTGCCGGGCTCGGGCCACCACATGCCGATCGCGCCCAAGGCGCGCTGCGGCTTCCTGTTCGACGGCGGGCGGTTCGACGAGCTGCCGCTGCCCGAGGTCCCCTCGGATCCGCTGAAATTCCGCGACATCAAGCGCTATTCCGACCGCCTGAAGGAATACCGCGCCAAGACCGGCGCGCCCGATTCCATCCTGCTCGCGCAGGGCGAGATCGAGGCCGTGCCCTTCACGGTGGCGCTGCACGACTTCCGCTTCCAGGGCGGCACGCTCGGGTTGGCGGCCGGCGAGGCGATCATCGCCGGCATGGCGGCGGCGGTCGAGAAGCGCACTCCCTTCGCGATGTTCGCGGCGTCCGGCGGCGCCCGCATGCAGGAGGGCGCGTTTTCGCTGATGCAGCTTCCGCGCACCACGGTGGCGGTGCGCCGCCTGCGCGCGGCCGGCCTGCCCTATTTCGTCGTGCTGACCAACCCGACGACCGGCGGCGTCACCGCCTCCTATGCGATGCTGGGCGACGTGCAGATCGCCGAACCCGGCGCCGTGATCGGCTTCGCCGGCGCACGCGTGATCGAGCAGACGATCCGCGAACGCCTGCCCGACGGCTTCCAGCGCGCCGAATACCTGCGCGACCACGGCATGGTCGACATGGTGACGCCCCGCCACGAGATCCGCCCGACGCTGGCGCGCATGGCGCGCATCCTGATGAACCGGCCGACGCCCTCGGCCGACGCCGCCTGAGATGGGCGACGCCACCGCGACCTTGGCGCGCGCGGCGGGCCTGCATCCGCGCGTCATCGACCTCTCGCTCGGCCGCATCGAGCGCCTGCTCGGCGCGCTCGGCGACCCGCACCTTCGCCTGCCGCCCACGATCCACGTCGCGGGCACCAACGGCAAGGGCTCGACGGTCGCCTTCATGCGCGCGGCGCTCGAAGCGTCCGGCGCGCGCGTGCACGTCTACACGTCGCCTCATCTCGTGCGCTTCAACGAGCGCATCCGGCTGGCCGGCCGACTGATCGACGACGAACGGCTCGCCGACGCGCTGGAGCGCTGCGAGCGCGCCAACGCGGGCGGCGAGATCACGGTGTTCGAGATCGCGACCGCCGCGGCGTTCCTCGCGTTCTCCGAGGCGCCGGCGGACTGGCTGCTGCTCGAGGTCGGGCTGGGCGGACGGCTCGACGCCACCAACGTGATCCCGCCGCCGGCAGCCGCCGCGATCGCGCCGGTGTCGATCGACCACGTCGAGTTCCTGGGATCGACGCTGGCCGAGATCGCGCGAGAGAAGGCCGGCATCCTGAAGCGCGGCGCGCCGGCGGTCGCCGCCGTGCAGCCGCGCGAGGCGCGCGAGGCGATCGACCGCGCCGCGGCGCGCGCGGGCGTGCGCGTCGCCTACGCGGGCGAGGACTTCCATGCGCGGGAGGAGAACGGCCGCCTCGTCTACGAAGATTCCGCCGGCCTGCTCGACCTGCCGCCGCCCCGGCTCGCGGGGCGCCACCAGATCGGCAACGCGGCGCTCGCCATCGCGGCCCTGCGCGCGGCGGGCGCGGCGCTGTCGGCCCGCGATTTCGAGCGCGGCATGGCGGAGGCGCAATGGCCCGCGCGGCTGCAACGCCTGTCGGGCGGGCCGCTGTCGGGCCTTGCGCCGGCGGGCGCCGAGGTCTGGCTGGACGGCGGGCACAATCCCGACGGCGGGCGCGCGCTCGCGGAAGCGATGGCCGACCTCGAGGACCGCGCGCCGCGCGGTCTGGCGCTCGTGTGCGGCACGCTCGCGACCAAGGACGCGACCGGGTTCCTGAAGCCGTTCGCCGGCCTCGCGCGCGAGGTGCTCGCGGTGCCGCTGGGCGCCGACCACGCCGGGCGGCCGGCGGAGGACACCGCCGCCGCGGCGCGCGCGGCGGGCATGCCCGCGGCCGCTTTTCCCGGCGTCGCGGAGGCGCTGCGCTTCCTCGCCGCGCGGCGCGAGCCCGTGCCGCCGCGCATCCTGATCGCCGGCTCGCTCTACCTCGCCGGCGACGTCCTCGCCGCCGAGGGCCGCGCGCCGGATTGAACGATGGCGCGCCACCGGCTCGTCGTCGAATACGACGGCGCGGGATTCGTGGGCTGGCACCGCCAGGCCAACGGCCGCTCCGTGCAGGAGGCGCTGGAGGCCGCCGTGCGCTCGCTGACGGGGGCCGAGGCGCACGTGCAGGGCGCGGGGCGCACCGACGCCGGCGTCCACGCGATCGCCCAGGTCGCGCACGTCGACCTCGCGGCCGCCTGGCGCGGCGACAAGCTGCGCGACGCGCTGAACGCGCATCTGCGGCCGATCTCCGGCGGCGTGGCGGTGACCGCGGCCGAGCCCGCGGCGGAAGAGTTCCACGCGCGCCATTCCGCGATCCGCCGGCGCTACGTCTATCGAATCGCCAACCGTCGCGCGCCGCTCGCGCTCGAGCGCGGCCGCGTCTGGCACGTGCGCGCGCGGCTCGACGCGGATGCGATGGGCGAGGCCGCGCGCTCGTTGCTCGGCAGCCACGATTTCTCGACCTTCCGCGACGCCGAATGCCAGGCGGCGAGCCCGGTGCGCACGCTCGACCGGCTCGACGTGACGCGGACCGGCGAGGAGATCGTCCTGCGCGCGGAGGCGCGCTCGTTCCTGCACCGGCAGGTGCGCTCGATGGTCGGCACCTTGGTCGAGGTCGGCGCCGGCCGCTGGCGCGTCGGCGACGTGGCGGCGGCGCTCGAAGCGCGCGACCGCGCCCGCTGCGGCCGCGTGGCGCCCGCCGAAGGGCTCTACCTCGAAGGGGTCGATTACGCGTGAGGCGCGCGGGGCGATGGAGGACGCCTCGCCTACACCTGTTCGCCGACGCGCGCGGCGAACCGGTCGATTTCGGCGAGCTCTTCGGCCGTGAAATCGAGCCTGGCGACCGCGCCCGCGCATTCGCGCACCTGGGCGGGCGAACTCGCGCCGATCAACGCCGAGGTCGCGCAGCCCGGCCTGAGCGTCCAGGCGAGCGCCATCTGCGGCAGGGTCTGCCCGCGTCGCTTGGCGATCCCGGCCAGCCCGCGCACGCGCTCGACCGTCGATCTCTCGAGATAGCGCTCGGGGAAGAACCCCGGCGCCGCGCCGCGGCTGCCGGCGGGCGCCGCGCCGGCGAGATAGCGTTCGCTCAACATGCCCTGCGCCAGCGGCGAGAACACGATGGAACCGACGCCGAGCTCGCCGAGCGTCTCGAACAGGCGGTCGCCCTCGTTGCCGCGGTCGAGCAGCGAATGGCGCGGCTGGTGGATCAGGCAGGGCGTGCCGAGCCGACGCAGGATCGCGGCCGCCTCGCGCGTCTGCGCCGAGGAATAGGACGAGATCCCGACGTATCGCGCCTTGCCGGCGCGCACCGCGGAATCGAGCGCGCCCATCGTCTCCTCGAGCGGCGTGTCGGGATCGAAGCGATGCGAATAGAACACGTCGACGTGGTCGAGGCCCATCCGCTTCAGGCTCGCGTCGAGGCTGGCAAGCAGGTATTTGCGGCTTCCCCATTCGCCGTAAGGGCCGGGCCACATGCGGTAACCGGCCTTGGTGGCGATCACGAGCTCGTCGCGCAGGCCGCCGAAATCGCGCTTGAACAATTCGCCGAACCGCGTCTCCGCCGAGCCCGGTGGCGGGCCGTAATTGTTGGCGAGGTCGAAATGCACGATGCCGAGGTCGAACGCCGTGCGCAGCATCGCGCGCGCGGCGTCGGCGTCCGCGCCGTCGCCGAAATTGTGCCACAGGCCGAGCGAGATCGCCGGCAGGAGCAATCCGGAACGGCCGACGCGCCGGTAGGGAATCGTCGCGTAACGGTCTGCGGCGGGAAAGGCGTCTGACATCGCGAGCTCCGGGGACGACGGGGAACCGGACACTAGCGCCCGGCGCGCGGGCGGGGAAATCGGGGCCGGGGGCGTTTCAAGCGATGCACCGGCCAGCGGTCCCGATCTTCGTCGCGCGACGCGTCACGGGCGCGCGCAAACCCTTCTCCCTCCGAGAGATTTGGCCCGGAGGGCCGGATGAGGGGTTTTGCGTTCGGTCGAGAAATCTGGACGAGGCCGACGCGAGTTGTCGCATTCGGGGCAGCTTTCGCCGACATAGCCCTTCATGCGCGCTTGGGCAGCTCGATCACGGCGTCGAGCCCGCGCGACTTGCGGTTGAGGAGTTCAAGCGCGCCGCCATGCGCCTTGACGACGCTGCGCGCGATGGCGAGGCCGAGCCCGATGCCGCCGGTCTCGACGCTGCGGGATTCGTCGAGCCGCACGAACGGCTTGAAAGCGTCCTCGATCCGGTCCTCGGGCAAGCCGGGGCCGTCGTCGGCGACCACCAGCGCGACGCTCCCGCCGCGGTCCTCGACGCGCACGCGCGCCGCCCCGCCGTAACGCAGCGCATTTTCGACGAGGTTGCGCAGCGCGCGCTTCAGCGCCACCACGCGGCAGGGCAGCATGACCGAAGGCGACGGCTCGACGCGCGCGTCTTTGCCCGCGGCGGCGAACTCGCCGACCACGTCCGCGCACAACGCGGCGAGGTCGACCGTCCTGGTCTCCTCCTTGGTCGCCTCGGCGCGCGCGAAGGCGAGCGTCGCCTCGCAGATCGCGGACAACTCGTCGATGGTCGTCACGAGGTCGTCGCGCACGGCCTCGTCCTCGATGAATTCGGCCTTCAGGCGCAGCGTCGTCAGCGGCGTTCGCAGATCGTGGCCGATGCCCGCGAGAAGCCGCAGCCGGTCGGCGAGATAATCGCGCAGCCGCGCCTGCATGTCGTTGAACGCGCCCGCCGCCGCCGCGATCTCGGCGGGGCCGCGGACGGACAGCGGCGGCGTCTCCTCGCCGCGTCCGAGCCTTTCGGCCGCGCCGGCCAGCGCGCGCAGCGGACCGGTCTGCTCGCGCACCGCCAATGCGGCGACGACGGCCACCGCCAGCGCCGAGGCGAGGAAAGAATAGAACGTCGCGCGGTCGAAGCCGCCGGGCGTCTCCACCGCCGTGCGCGTCGTCAGCCAGCGGCCGTCGGCGAGCGGCACGATCATCGAAACGAGCACGAAACGGCCGCGTGCGGCATGGTCACGTCCCTCGCCCGTTCGCGCCGCGCCGCCGTCCGTCCCATCCGCTCCGCCTCCGAACCGCGTCTCGCCCGGACAGGGCGGTCCGGCATCCGGACGCCAAGCGATGGCTGCGCGCGGGGCGCCGGCATGGACGCCGTGCAGCATCGGCGCGATCAGGGCGGCGAGCCGGGCTTCGGCGTCGGACATCGGCGCGGCGGCGGGCGCGGAAGGCGAGATCGTCGCGCAGGATTGCCGCGAGCCGAAGGCGGCGGCGAGCCGATCGCCGTCGGCCGGCGGATATTCGCCGAGCAGCCGCGCGAGCGTCACCGTCTGCGTCAGCGCCTGGCCGTGACCGAGGCCCTCCACCACGCGGTCGACGCGCGAGCCCAGCGCCAGGGCGGGCACGAGCTGGCCGACCGCCAGCGCGACGAGCAACAGCGCGATCATGCGCGCCGCGAGGCTCCTCGGCCGCAGGCGATCGAGCAAGGCCGAAACGCCGCTCACGGCTTGGCCTCGACTTCGGCGGCGAACACGTAGCCGTCGCCGCGCACCGTCTTGACGAGGCTCGGCCGTTGCGGATCGGGTTCGATGCGCCGGCGCAGGCGGCTGACGAGGTTGTCGATGCTGCGGTCGAACGGGTTGGCGGCGCGGCCCGCCGTGACGTCGAGCAATTGGTCGCGCGTCATCACCGCGCCCGGCCGCGAGACCAAGGCTAGCAGCAGGCGGAATTCGGCGGCGCCCAGCGGCGCCTCCTTGCCGTCGGCCCCGAACAGCGAGCGGCGTCGAGCGTCCAGCGTCCAGCCCGCGAAGGCGAAGCGCCCGGCGCCGTCGCCGTCGGCCGGCTTGGGGGCGACCGACGCGCGGCGCAGGATGGCGCGGATGCGCGCCAGCAATTCGCGCGGATTGAACGGCTTGGTGACGTAGTCGTCGGCGCCGAGTTCGAGGCCCACGATGCGGTCGGTCTCCTCGCTCACCGCCGTCAGCAGCACGATCGGCACGTCGCCCTGCGAACGCAGCCAGCGGCACAGCGACAGGCCGTCCTCGCCGGGCATCATCACGTCGAGCACCACGAGATCGACGGCGCCGACGCGCAACGCGGCGCGCATTTCCCCGCCGCCGTCGGCGGTCGTCACGCGCAGGCCGTTTTTGGCGAGATAGCGCGCCAGCAGGTCGCGGATCTCGCGGTGGTCGTCGACCACCAGGACGTGTGGCGTGCGTTCCATCCTGCGCTCCCGGGCGCGATCGCGCGGCCAAGCGCCGCCGGCCTGCCTATGCGCCCGGCGGCCCGCGGCGACCAGAGCGCGCGAAGTCCCGATTGTATCCGTCCGTCGCATTCCCCGGCGCAAGCGACGGACGGCGACACTTATCCGACGCGCCCGCGACATTGCGACCAACCCCCGCGACTTTGGCGGCGCAAAGGCGCGCCGCGGAACCGGCCGGACCGGGCCGCAACGGAGCCGAACCATGACCGACCTCGTCGCCCTCCCTCTCCTCCCCCATGATTTCGCCGCCCGTCCCGCGCGCCGCCATGCGCCGCCGGCTGCCGGGCCCCACCACCTCCTCGCGCTCGTCGCCGCGGCGGCGTTCGCCGTCGACCTCGGCGCGGCGCTCGCCGCCTCGACCGCGGCCGCGCCCGCGGTCGCCACGTTGAGGCTGGGCGCC
>JAGWKJ010000391.1 GCA_028865375.1 Hyphomicrobiales bacterium
GAGCTACGCCAAGGGACTGGCCGCGGTCGCGCTCGGGATCGCGCTGGGCGCGGCGGCCACCGCGCGCATGGCGACGCGCTTCCAAGGCTTCGGCGCGACGACGATCGGACCCTGGACCGCCTGGCCCGCGATCGGCGGGCCCGACGCCGACCCCTATGCGCGCCTGCACGCCAAGCTCGTCGACGCGATTCCCTTCGCGCCGGGCGAAGGCGCCGATTTCGCCGCGACCGCCGATTCGGCGGGCGCGCCGCTCGACGGCGCCTGCGCCTATCGGGTCGAAGGCGGCGCGATCGAGGCGCGCTTCTGGACGCTCGAAGCCACAACGTCCGCCGGCCTGCCGTTCGCCACGCCCTCGCATCGCCATGCGTTTTCCTCGCGCGACCTGCCGCGCGATTCCGCGGGACGGTTCGCAATCGTCGTGGCGGCGCGAGCCTCGCCCGGCGTCTGGCTGCCGGTGGCGGCGGGCGGGCGCTTCGAGCTCCGCCTGCGCCTCTACGACACGGCCTCGGCGACCCTCGACGGACTCGCGCTGCCGGCGATCCGCAAGGCGGGCTGTCCGTGATCGCCCGGCTCGTGGCCACGTTCGCCTATGTCGCGGCGGCGCTGCTGGCGGCGGCCGGCACGCATGTCGCGCTCGTCCTGTTCGGCGCGGGCGCGCTGCGCGACAGGGCCTTCGGCGACGTGCGCGCGCTGGCGCCGCTGGGGACGCCCGTCGCGGCGCCGGCGCCCACTTCGTCGGGAGGACCGTTCGCGACGCGCGATCCCGCGACCTCGGTCGCGGTCTGCCGCTACGATCTCGCGCAAGGTCCGATGCGGATCGTCGCGACGTTCCAGCCCGGCGACCTCGGCGCGCTGTCGTTCCACGATTCCGGCGGCGACGTCTATTTCGCGCTCAACGACGGCGCCGCCGCCGACCGCAGGCTCGCGGCCGTCGTGGGCACGGCCGAGCAGTTGAAGTCCCTGGCCCAAAGCGACGCGCCGGGCGCGCTGGCGCCCGAACTGCGCCTCGAAGCGCCCTCGCCGCAAGGCTTCGCGCTCGCCCGCGCGATCGGCGAAGCGGATCGCGACGCGCCCGCGGGCGGCGCCGCGCTCGCCGCGCTGAAGTGCGGACCGGCGGCCACGCGGCCGTGAGGGCGGCCGAGGTCAATCCTCGTTCCGCCCCGTCGCGTCGCGTGCTAAGCGGCGGCATGGCCGCCAAAGACCCACCGACGAACCCGCCCGCCGCGCCCCGCCTGGACCTCGCCCATCGCCCGCGCCGCAATCGGCAGGCAGACTGGACGCGCCGGCTCGTGCGCGAGAACGCGCTGTCGGTCGACGACCTGATCTGGCCGATCTTCGTCGTCGACGGCGAGATCGGCGAAGCCGTCGCCTCGATGCCCGGCGTCTCGCGCCTGTCGGTGAAGGGCGCCGCCGAGGCCGCCCGCGAGGCGCGCGCGCTCGGCATTCCGGCGATCGCGATCTTCCCCAACGTCGACCGTTCGCTGCGCGACGAGACGGGCTCGCTGGCGCAGGACCCCGACAACCTCGTGTGCCGCGCGGTGAAGGCGATGAAGGACGCCGCGCCCGAGGTCGGAATCGTCACCGACGTCGCGCTCGATCCCTACACGAGCCACGGCCACGACGGGCTGATGGAGGGCGAGCGCGTCGTCAACGACGCCTCGGTGGCGGCGCTGGTCGGCCAGGCGCTCAACCAGGCGCGCGCCGGCGCCGACGTGATCGCGCCCTCCGACATGATGGACGGCCGGGTCGGCGCGATCCGCCGCGCGCTCGACGCCGAGGGCTTCGAGGACAGGCTCGTCATGGCCTATGCCGCGAAATACGCGTCGGCCTTCTACGGTCCGTTCCGCGACGCCATCGGCACCTCGGCGACCCTGCGCGGCGACAAGCGCACCTACCAGATGGACCCGGCCAATTCCGACGAGGCCTTGCGCGAAGTCGCGCTCGACCTCGAACAGGGCGCCGACATGGTGATGGTGAAGCCCGGCATGCCCTATCTCGACGTGATCCGCCGGGTGAAGGACGCCTTC
>JAGWKJ010000392.1 GCA_028865375.1 Hyphomicrobiales bacterium
GGGCAGCGTGACCCTGAAGGGCGGCCAGATCACGCGCATCCTGTCGTCCGCCGCGACGTTCAAGAACGAGCCCTGAGCGAGGCCACGAAATGACCGACCGCCCCCAGCGCCTCCCGAAGCGGCCCGCCGACCTGCTGCGCGCGCTGGTCGCGGCGCGCGACGACAGCGCCGGCATGGCCGCGGTCGAGTTCGCCCTCATCCTGCCCGTGATGGTGGCGATGTATCTGGGCGTCGTCGAGGTTTCCAACGGCTACCTCGCGGATCTCAAGGTGGCGGCCCTCTCGAACCAGTTGGTCGGACTGGTGGCGCAGGACAACACGAGCGGCGGCATCGTCTCCTCCGACCTCTCCGATTACTTCGCGTCGGCGACCAACGTCATGACGCCGTTCACCGGCAGCCCGGCGATGACGATTTCGAGCTACGTGTTCCCAAACCCGCCGAACGGCAGCCCACCCGGCACGCTGCCCAAGGCGCTGCTCGACTGGACGGTGACGGCCAACGGCGGCAAGGCGCGCACGTGCTCGCTCAACGACGATCCGTCGATCCCAAGCGGCCTGCGCGTGGCCGGCGACAGCGTGATCGTCGCCGACGTGTCGTATTCCTATACGCCCCTCGTCGGCTCGGTGTTCCAATACGTCTCGCCCGGAGCGACGAAGATCGTGCTGTCGCGCACGTCGTACCAGACGCCGCGCTCCCACGAGCAGGGCACGTCGAGCATGAAGCTGAGGCTCGCCTCCGGCGTCTCGGGCACGTGCAACCCGGAGCCGTCGTTCCCCTGAGCGGCGGCGCCCGGGCCCGTCAATCGGCGAGTTCGAGGCGGCCGCCCGATGCGGTCGCGCGCGACAGGCGGCCGAGGAAGCTCATCCCCAACAGGCTGACGCGGAGCGCGCCCGGCGGCGCGACCAGCGCCTTCACCCTGACGCGCGCTATGCCCGCGACCCGGACGCTGTCGAGCGTCGCCGGCGCCTCCGTCACGACGCCGTTGGCGGTGGACATGCGCGACGTATAGTCCTCGCCGCGCGGCGCGATGCCGACGCGGGCCGCGTCTTCCGCGCGCAGGACGACCTCGGTCGCGCCAGTGTCGACCAGCATCGGCAGGTCGACGCCGTTCACGTTCACGACGGTCCGGAACTGGCCGCCGGCGTCGGACCGGATCTCGACCGTGGCGCGCGACGCATCAACGGCCGGCGGGACGCGCCCGTACCGGCCGTCCATCGGGATGCCGCGCAGGATCGCGCCGGCCGCGATGGCCGAGGCGGCGAGCCAGGCGAGGGATTTCAGGTCGTATTGCATGGGCGACGTCGGCCGACGGTATCGGGCGCGCCGCAAGGAACCGTAAACGCGCCCGCCAAATGCGTTCACCGTCCACCGTGAAAGGCGTCGCGTCGGACGCCCGCGCTTGCTAGTGAGGCCCCCGAAAGGACCGATGGGATGGTCGAGCCGAACGACTCCGCCCCGACGCGCGCCGGCTTCGCCGCCGCCGCGCTGGTCGCCCATTGGCGCGCCGCCGGCTACGCGCGCACCGAGCCGCCGATCCTGCAGCCCGCATCGGTCTTCTACGACCTCGTCGGCGAGGACCTGCGCGGCCGCCTCTACGTGACCGCCGACGCGGAGGGCTCGGAATCCTGCCTGCGGCCGGAATTCACGATCCCCGTGGCGCGCGCCTATCTCGCGGGATCCGAGGCGGGAAGGCGCGCCGAATATCATTGCATCGGGCCGGTGTTCCGGCAGCGGCCGGGCCGCGACGACGAATTCATGCAGGCGGGCATCGAGAGCTTCGGCCGCACGGATTCGGCGGCGGCCGACGCCGACGTGCTGGCGCTCGCGCTCGAAGGGGTCGCGGAAGCCGGCGGACCCAAACTCGCCGCCCGGCTGGGCGACGCCAAGCTGCTGGAGGCCTTTCTCGACGGCGTCGGGCTCGCCGCGCCCGCCCGGCGCCGCCTGAAGCGCGCGCTGTCGCGGGGCGAGGCGCCCGAGGCTGCGCTCGCCGCCCCGCCGGCGCAGGGCGCCGACCATTC
>JAGWKJ010000393.1 GCA_028865375.1 Hyphomicrobiales bacterium
CACCGAGACGATGCGGTCGAACGCGCCGGAGAGGTCGCGATAGTCCTGCAGGCGGAAGTCGGCGCGGTCGCCGAGCCCGCGCTCCTGCGCCCGGCGGCGCGCGCGGGCGAGCTGCTCGGTCGAAAGCGTCACGCCCGTCACCTGCGACCCGCACATCTCCGCGAGGTAGA
Source organism: Hyphomicrobiales bacterium (assembly GCA_028865375.1). Classification (GTDB taxonomy): domain Bacteria; phylum Pseudomonadota; class Alphaproteobacteria; order Rhizobiales; family Beijerinckiaceae; genus JAGWKJ01. The sequence continues at coordinate 171 of JAGWKJ010000393.1, forward strand.
GCCCGAGACCTCCCCAGCCCGAACCGATGTCGAGCGTCTTCATGCCCGGCTTCAGCAGGAGTTTGGCCGCGACATGCCGCTTCTTGGCGCGTTGCGCGTCCTCCAGCGACAGGTTCGCGCGCTCGAAATAGGCGCAGGAATATTGCCAGTCCTCGTCGAGGAACAGCGCGTAGACGTCGTCGCCGATGTCATAATGGCGGCGCACGTTGTCGCGCGCGCGCCGTCGGTCGTTCGAGGGCGCGAGCATGGCCGCCAGCCGCCTGAGCGCCTTGCCGACGCGCTGCCAAGGATCGCGTGCGCCGACGGCGACGTTGCGCGCGCCCAGCGCCACGAGGTCGTAGAGGTCGCCCCGTTCGAGGACGAGCCGGCCGTCCATGTAGAGGTCGCCGAAGGCGAGCTCGGGATTGGCCAGCAACCGCCACCGCGCGGCGGCGTCGACGAAACGCACCACGACGGGCGGGCCGGAACCGTCGCCGAAGCGGCGGGTGCGGCCCTTGCAATCGGTCACCGCGACGTCGCCGACCCGCAGGAAGCGGGACAGCGCCGCGTCGAAGAATGCGTCGAAAAGCCTTGCCATGCTGCCGCCCGGGGTTCGGACGGGCGCGGCTCCCCTTCTTTGCGCCCAATTTGACGGGACAATTGTCGTTTCGGCGCGTCGGCTTGTCAATCCGGCGCGGCGCCGCGGCGCTTCCTGCCCGAAGGCGAGCGTGTTAGAGAGCCGCCGAAATCTCGGGGGCGCGGGACGCAAGATGTCGGAACGGCGGGGCAGTTTTACGTACGAGGACCTGCTGGCCTGCGGGCGCGGCGAGATGTTCGGGCCGGGCAACGCGCAGCTTCCGCTGCCGCCGATGCTCATGTTCGACCGCATCGCCGAGATCGCGGAGACCGGCGGCGCCAACGGCAAGGGGCTGATCCGCGCCGAACTCGACGTCGATCCCTCGCTCTGGTTCTTTTCCTGCCACTTCAAGGGCGATCCCGTCATGCCGGGTTGCCTCGGGCTCGACGCGCTGTGGCAGCTTTGCGGGTTCTTCCTCGGCTGGCTCGGCCTGCCCGGCCGCGGCCGGGCGCTGGGGGTGGGCGAAGTGAAGTTCGTCGACCAGGTGCTGCCGACCGTCAAGAAGGTGGTCTACGGGGTCGACCTGAAACGCGTTTTCAAGGGCCGGCTCGTGCTCGGCGTCGCCGACGGCTGGCTGGAGGCCGACGGCAAGCGGATCTACGAAGCCTCCGACCTGCGCGTCGGCCTGTTCAAGCCCGAAGCCGCGCCGGCCTGACCGGCCCCGCGCCCCCGAGGAGCGAAGCATGAGACGCGTCGTCGTCACCGGCATGGGGATCGTGTCCTCGATCGGCAACAACGTGCAGGAAGTCGTCGCCAGCCTGCGCGAGGCGCGCTCGGGCATCGTCCGCGCGGAAAAGTACGCCGAACTCGGCTTCCGCAGCCAGGTGCAGGGCGCCCCGACCCTCGACCCGGAGGGGATGGTCGACCGTCGCGCCATGCGCTTCCACGGCGGCGGCACGGCATGGTGCCATGTCGCGATGGACCAGGCGATCCTCGACGCCGGCCTCGGACCGGCCGAGGTCTCCGACGAACGCACCGGCATGATCATGGGCTCGGGCGGCCCCTCGACGCGCGCCATCGTCGAGGCCGCCGACGTCGCGCGCGCGAAGGGACCCAAGCGCGTCGGGCCCTATGCGGTGCCCAAGTCGATGTGTTCGACCGCCTCCGCGACGCTGTCGACCTGGTTCAAGATCAAGGGCGCCAGCTATTCGATCTCCTCGGCCTGCGCGACCTCGAACCATTGCATCGGCGCGGCCTACGAGCACGTGCTGACCGGCAGGC
>JAGWKJ010000394.1 GCA_028865375.1 Hyphomicrobiales bacterium
GCCGGAGCCAGCCGCCGCTCGGCCGGGTCGCGCAGCAGGCGCCCGTCATAGGCGTCGCACACCATGAGGCCGCAGGTCTCCGGGATCAGTTCGACAGGGAAATCCTCGCCGACCGCGAACAGGAAGCGGTCGCAATGGTCGGAATAGCCGCCCCATTTGCGGTCGGCCGCGAAATCCTCCGGCGAGGATTTCACCTCGGCGATCCACAGCGTGCCATCTCCCGCCAAGGCGACGACGTCGGCGCGCCGGCCGTCGGGCAGCGGCAGCTCGGCGACCGTGGCGAGGCCGAGCGCGCGCAACGCCCGCCGCGCGCCGCGCGAGATGGCGAGGGTGGCCGCCGGCCGGCCGGCTGGCGCGGCGGGTTCTCCCGTCATGTCGCCCAATCGAGCGAACGGGCGACCGCCTTGTTCCAAGACGCGAACAGCCGGTCGCGGGTCGCGGCGTCCATGTGGGGCTCCCAACGCCTGTCGACGCCCCAATTGTCGGAAATGTCCCGCGCCGACGTCCAATGTCCGGTGGCGAGCCCTGCGGCATAGGCCGCCCCGAGGGCCGTGGTCTCGATCACCTTGGGCCGCACGACCGGCACGCCGAGCAGGTCGGCCTGGAACTGCATGAGCAGTTCGTTGACGACCATGCCGCCGTCGACGCGCAATTGGGCGACGCCGACGCCGGAATCCTTCGCCATCGCGTCGAGCACTTCGCGCGTCTGATAGGCGGTCGCCTCGAGCGCGGCGCGCGCGAGGTGGCCCTTGTTGGCGAAGCGCGTCAGCCCCGCGACGATGCCGCGCGCGCCGTCGTTCCAGCGCGGCGCGTAGAGGCCGGAGAAGGCGGGCACGAAATAGACGTCGCCGTTGTCCTCGACCGAACGCGCCAGCGCCTCGACCTCCGAGGCGGATTTCACGAGCCCGAGGTTGTCGCGCAGCCATTGCACGAGCGCGCCGGCGATGGCGATCGAGCCCTCGAGCGCGTAGACGGGCTTGGAATCGCCGATCTTGTAGGCCAGCGTAGTCAACAGCCCGGCGTTGGAAGCGGCTGGCTTCTCGCCGACGTTCATCAGCATGAAGCAGCCGGTGCCGTAGGTGTTCTTGGCCTCGCCCGGCTTCAGGCAGGCCTGCCCGAACAGCGCCGCCTGCTGGTCGCCGAGGATGCCGGCGATCGGCACGTCCTTCAGCATCCCGCGCGCCGTCCCGTAAACCTCGCTCGACGAGCGGATCGCCGGCAGGCAGGCGCGCGGCACGTCGAACAGCTTCAGGATTCCGTCGTCCCAGTCGAGGGTGGCGAGGTCCATCATCTGCGTGCGCGACGCGTTCGTCACGTCGGTGACATGGAGACCGCCGTCGACGCCTCCGGTCAGGTTCCAGACGAGCCAGGAGTCCATCGTGCCGAAGGCGAGGTCTCCCGCCTCCGCCGCCTTTCGCGCGCCGGGAACCTCGTCCAGCAGCCAGCGCAGTTTCAGGCCCGAGAAATAGGTCGCGAGCGGCAGGCCGGTCGCGGCGCGCAGCCGGTCCTTGCCGCCCTCCTTGGCGAATTCGGCGACCAGCCGGTCGGTGCGCGTGTCCATCCAAACGATGGCGTTGCAGACCGGCTCGCCGGTGCGGCGGTTCCACAGCATCGTGGTTTCGCGCTGGTTGGTGATGCCCAGGGCGGCAAGGTCGCCCGGCGCGAGCGAAGCCTTGGCCAACGCGCCTTGGACGACGGCCTGCACGTTGCGCCAGATCTCGACCGGGTCGTGCTCGACCCAACCGGGCTTGGGAAGGATCTGCCGATGTTCCTTCCGGTCCACCGCCACGATCCCGCCCGCGCGGTCGAACACGATGAACCGCGAGCTCGTCGTGCCTTGGTCGATCGCCCCGACGTATTTCGACATCTCGCCTCGCCCCGCCTAAGCCGCCGTGCGACGCGCGGTGGCCGCCAGATGGTCGTCCAGCGCGCGCGCCGCCTCCACGCCGAGGCGCAGGCCGAGCTTGGAGCGCCGCCACACCACGTCTTCC
>JAGWKJ010000069.1 GCA_028865375.1 Hyphomicrobiales bacterium
CGACCAGGGCGCCGAGCGCGCGCGGATCGTGGCGCGCCGCTTCCACCGCCGCGGTCAGCGCGCGCGTGAGGGCGGCCTGCCACAGCACCAACGTGCCGAACAGCCGGCCGAGCGGCCCCGCCAACGGTGGCGGCCCGCCGTCGGGCAGGCCGACGCCGAACGGCCCGCCGACGGCTGCGCGCGCCGTGCCGGCCGACGACAGGAGCGCGACGAGCGCCGCCGCGTGGACGGGGCGGCCGCGGTTCATCGACAATCCAGATGCGCCGCGTTGACGAGCAGCTTCGTCACCGAGAACAGGTCGGGCGGCAATTCGCGCACGGAGGCGGGGATCTTGGCGAGCGTGCCGGCCATCGTGGCGTCGAGCGGGCGGGGCCGGATCACGTCGATGCGGCAGGCGGGCGCGGCGCCGACGAGCGACACCGGCGCGTCGGCGGCGAAGGTCACGGCGGCGAAATATTCGGCGTCGAACACCGCGAGGTCGATCACCGCGCCCTTGACCGCGACCGGCGCCTTGAGGGGCAGGGTGAAGCGCAGCGTGAGCGCCTCGCCCGCGAATTCATCGGAATAATCCTTGGGCGCTTCCAGCGTCGCCTTCTTGCCGCCGATCTCGACCGTCGTGAACCAATGATAGGTCGCCAGCGAAGTCACGTTGAGCGTGGCCAACGGCGCCAGTTCCTCGCGGGTCGGCATCCCATCGCCTTTGGAATCGTAGCCTTGGATAGCATAGGCGGAGAACGCCTTGTCGAACGTCCAGACGTTGCGCACCGCGGCGAGCCGTCCCTGCGCGTCGAACAGCAGCTTCGTCCGCGCCGAGACGAGGATATGGGGATGGGCGAGGGCCGGCGCGGCGCCGGCGCACAGCGCGAGCGCGGCGAGGATTGCGCGGCGCGCCCTCATTGCGCCGCCTCGTTGAAGGCGCCGCGCGTCGCGCGCAATTCGCGCAGCAGGAAGCCCTGCCAATCGAGCTTGGCGGGCAGCGTGTGGCGCAGCGCGACCACCACCGCGCCCTCGCCCGCGACTTTCTTGGCGAAGGCCTTGATCGCGGGGCTTGCCGCTTCGACGTCGTAGAAGAACAGGTTGGCCGCGCCGCCTTGCAGGTCCTGCGCGACGCCCGCCAGCGTCTTGGCGTCGGGGCCGCCTGGCGGCGCCTTGGCGAAGGCGTCCGCGTCCACCAGCTCGGCCTTGAGCGGCGCGCCCAGCTTGGCGAAGAACGCGCGCGCGTGCGCGTCGGCGGCCACCACGAATTCGCCGACGTAGTTCGCGGACAGGCGCGCCAACTCCGCGCGCACGGGCTTGAGGCCGTCGTCGAACGCCTTAAGGCGCAACGCCAGCGAGAGCTTGGCGTCGGGCCGGCGCTTGGCGAGTTCGTTCGACAGCGCGGCCGCCCCGGCGCGCATCGCCTCGACGTCGAGCCAATCGTCGAAGCCGCCGGCCCCGAAGCGGATCGCGCCCGCCGGCGCCGGCGCGCCGGGCCTGCCGACCGCGACCGCGTCGCCGCCGACGTTGCGGGCCACGTCGGCGTGGAAGGCGTCGGCCGGCGCGACCGGCACGGGCGCGGGGGCCGCTCGCGCCGTCGCCAACGCGGCGAGGCCGGCGACGGCGGCAAGGGCGGCGCGCTTCAAGCGCTCTCCGCGCGCGGCGCCTCGGCGTCCTGCGAAGCGATCGCCGCCAGCGCCTTGGCGACGATGCCCTTCGCGTCGAGCCCCGCCGCGGCATACATGCGCTCGGGCTTGTCGTGGTCCTGGAAGCGATCGGGCAGCGTCATCATCGCGAACTTCGCCGCGCCCGGCGCCTGCATGACGCCTTCTTCGACCAGCAATTCGGCGACCGCCGAGCCGAAGCCGCCGGCGCAGCCTTCCTCGACCGTGAGCAGGATTTCGTGCGTGCGCGCCAGCCCCAGGACGAGATCGCGGTCGAGCGGCTTGGCGAAGCGCGCGTCTGCGACGGTGGTGGACAGGCCGCGGGCGGCGAGCTCGTCGGCCGCCTTCAGCGCCTCGGCGAGCCGCGTGCCGAAGGACAGGATCGCCACGCGCGAACCCTCGCGCAGCACGCGGCCCTTGCCGATTTCGAGGACCTCTCCGCGCTCCGGCATTTCGACGCCGACGCCCTCGCCGCGCGGATAGCGGAAGGCGATCGGCCCGGAATCGTGGGCGGCCGCGGTCGCCACCATGTGGACGAGCTCGGCCTCGTCGGCCGCCGCCATCACGACCATGCCGGGCAGGCAACGCAGGTAGGCGACGTCGAAACTGCCGGCGTGGGTCGCGCCGTCGGCGCCCACGAGGCCGGCGCGGTCGATGGCGAAACGCACCGGCAGGCCCTGGATCGCGACGTCATGCACCACTTGGTCGAAGGCTCGCTGCAGGAAGGTCGAATAGATCGCGCAGAACGGCTTGAAGCCGCGCGTCGCCATGCCCGCCGCGAAGGTCACCGCGTGCTGCTCGGCGATGCCCACGTCGAACGTGCGCTTGGGGAAGCGCGCGCCGAACAGGTCGAGTCCGGTGCCGTTGGGCATGGCGGCGGTCACCGCGACGATCCGGTCGTCGGCCTCGGCTTCCTTGGCGAGCGCCTCGGCGAATACGCGCGTGTAGGCGGGGGCGTTCGACTTCGCCTTCGCCTGCTTGCCGGTGTCGACGTCGAAGGGCACGACGCCGTGGTACTTGTCGGCCGCCGCCTCGGCGGGCGGGTAGCCCTTGCCCTTCCTGGTGACGACGTGGACCAGCACCGGGCCGTCGCGCACGTCGCGTACGTTGCGCAGCACGGGCAGCAGGTGGTCGAGTTCGTGGCCGTCGATCGGGCCGACGTAATAGAAGCCGAGTTCCTCGAACAGCCCGCCGCCGGCGAACCATTCGCGCGCGTAGCGCTCGGAGCGCTTGGCCTTCTCGTAGAGCGGGGAGGGCAGGCGGCGCGCGATCTCGCGCGCGGCGCCGCGCAGCGAGCGATAGGCGCCGCCCGAGACGATGCGCGCCAGATAGGCCGACATCGCGCCCACCGGCGGGGCGATCGACATGTCGTTGTCGTTGAGCACGACCACCAGCCGCGAGCGCAGCGCGCCGGCGTTGTTCATCGCCTCGTAGGCCATGCCCGCCGACATCGCGCCGTCGCCGATCACCGCCACCACCGCCTCGTCGCCGCCCGCGAGGTCGCGCGCCGCCGCCATGCCCAGCCCGGCCGAGATCGAGGTCGAGGAATGCGCCGCGCCGAACGGGTCGTATTCGCTCTCCGCCCGGCGCGTGAAGCCCGACAGCCCGCCGGCCTGGCGCAGGGTGCGGATGCGGTCGCGGCGGCCGGTCAGGATCTTGTGCGGATAGGCCTGGTGGCCGACGTCCCAGATCAGCTTGTCGCGCGGCGTGTCGAAAACGTAATGCAGCGCCAGCGTCAGCTCGACCACGCCCAGCCCCGCGCCGAGATGGCCGCCGGTGGTCGAGACCGCGTCGATCAGTTCCGCGCGCAATTCGGCGGCGAGGCCGGGCAGGTCGCGCGCGTCGAGCCGCCGGAGGTCTTCGGGCGTCGCGATGGCGTCGAGGAGGGGCGTGTGGAGCGGCAAGGCTGGTCCTGATCGCGTCGTTGGATGGGCCGTTCGAACCGGGGAATGCGGCGAAACGCGGGCGGTCAGCCCGGGTCGAGGGGTGCGACGCCCTTCGGACGGCCCTGCGCGTCGAGCGCGATGCGCTCCACCCGCATCTCGGCGTCGGCCAGCAGGGCGGCGCAGCGTGTCTTGAGCTTCTCGCCGCGCTCGTAGGCGGCGATCGAGTCTTCGAGCCCGACGTCGCCCTTTTCGAGCCGCGCCACGATGGCTTCGAGCTGCTTCAAAGCGTCCTCGAATCCGAGGCCGGCGATGTCGGAATCCACGTCCGCCCGCTTGTCCGCCACGATGGTTCCTCCGGTCGCCGCCGCCCTAGCACGGGGCCGCGGCGCTGTCTCGCGGGCGGGGCCGGCGCCGCCCGCCGCCTTCAATCCCCGAGGTCCCAGGTCTCGGCGCTGGCGCCGGCGAGCTCGCGCACGCGCGCCTCGTCGGCGGCGAAGTCCTTGGCGGCGCCCTCGTAGATGACCTTGCCGTCGTCGAGCACGTAGGCGCGGTCGGCCAGCGCCACGGCGGCGCGCACGTTCTGTTCCACCAGCAGCACGCTGGCGCCTTCCTCGCGCACGCGGCGCACGATGCGGAACACCTCTTCGACGATCAGCGGCGCGAGGCCCTGGCTCGGCTCGTCGAGGATCAGCACCTTCGGGTTGAGCAGCAGCGCGCGGGCGATGGCGAGCATCTCCTGCTCGCCGCCGGAAAGCTGGCTGCCCTTGTTGGCCTTGCGCTCCGCCAGCCGCGGGAACGCCTGGTAGGCGCGCGCCAGCGTCCAGGGGCCCGGCCGGTCGGCCGGCGCGCGCAGGTTTTCGTCGACCGTCAGGTTGCCGAAGATCTTGCGTCCCTCGGGCACGTAGCCGACGCCGAGCGCGGCGACGCGGAAGGGCGGCAGGCCGGTGACGAGCTGGCCGAAGGCGCGCACGCTGCCCTCGCGCGGCGGCGTCAGGCCCATGATCGAGCGCAGGGTCGTGGTCTTGCCCGCGCCGTTGCGGCCCAGAAGGGCGACGATCTCGCCCTCGCGCACCTCGATCGACACGCCGTGCAGCACGTGGCTCTTGCCGTAAAAGGTCTCGAGCCCGACGGCGGAGAGCGGCGTCATGCGGACTCTCCCAGATAGGCGGCCTGCACGGTCTCGTTGCCGGCGATCTCGTCGGGCGTCCCTTCGGCGAGCGTCTTGCCCTCGGCCAGCACCATGATGCGCTGTGCGAGGTTGAAGACGACGCGCATGTCGTGCTCGATCAGCACGATGGTGAGCCCCTCGTCGCGATGCAGGCGGCGGATCAGGCGCGCCACGTCGTGGGTCTCCTGGTCGCCCATGCCGGCGGTCGGTTCGTCGAGCATCAGGAGCTTGGGTTTCAGCGCCAGCGCCATCGCGATCTCGACCGCGCGCTGGTCGCCGTGCGAGAGCTCGCCCACTTGGCGGTTGCGCCGGTCGGCGAGGCCCGCCGTCGCCAGCAGGCGGTCGACCTCGCCGTCCATGCCCGCCCGCCGCGCCGCGCCGCGGCCGAGGCTGAAGGCGAGGCCCGCCGCGCTCTCGGCGGCGACGCGCAGGTTTTCCGCCACGTCGAGCTCGGGAAAGACCTCCGTGATCTGGAACGTGCGCGCGATGCCGAGCCTCACCCGCGCGGCCGGCCCAAGCGCGCCGACGTCGCGGCCGTCGAAGCGGATCGTCCCCGAGCTCGGCGGGAAGAATCCCGACACGAGGTTGAAGAACGTCGTCTTGCCCGCCCCGTTGGGGCCGATGATGGCGCGCAACTCGCCGGGCTCGACGCGCAGCGTGACGCCGCCCACCGCGACCAGCCGGCCGAAAGCCTTGGTGACGTCCTCGACGTCGAGCAGGCTCACGCGGGCGCCCTCCGGCCGAGCAGCCCGAGCAGCCCGCGCGGGAAGAACAGGACGACGAGGATGAACACGAGGCCGATCACCGACATCCAGTTCTCGGTGTGGCTCGACACCACGTCCTGCACGACGACGAAGATGAAGGCGCCCAGCAGAGGGCCCCAGAACGACCGCATGCCGCCCATCACGGCCATGATGACGAACTCGCCCGACTGGTCGTAGCGCAGCGTGCGCGGGTCGACGAAATTGTTGAGCAGCGCGTAGAGCCCGCCCGCCAGCCCCATCAGCGTCGAGGAGATCACGAACGACAGCCACAGGTGGCGCTCGATCGACAGGCCGAGGAACCGCGCGCGCCGCTCGTTCTCGCGGATGGCCACCAAGGTGCGGCCGAACGGCGTCGACAGGATCCAGGCCATCGCGCCCACGCCCGCCGCGAACAGCGCGAGGGCGAAATAATAGAACGCCGTCTCGCTTCCCCGGATGTCGAGCGTCAACGGCCCGAGCGACAGCGGCGCGCGCGTCCAGCCGGTCAGGCCGTCGTCGCCTCCGGTGACCGAACTCCAGCGGAACGCGACGAAATAGAAGATCTGCCCGAAAGCGATCGTGCTCATCGCGAAATAGACGCCGCGGCGGCGCACGATCATAGCGCCGATCGCCGCGCCGGCGGCGGCCGCGACGGCGATCCCGGCGAGCAACGCGAGCGGGGTGCTCGGGACGAGGTAGCGGATCGTCATCGCCGCGCCGTACGCGCCCAGCCCGAAGAAGGTCGCGTGGCCGAACGAGAGCGCGCCGGTGTAGCCGAGCAGCAGGTTCAGCGCCATCGCGCCGAGCCCCATGACGACGACGCGCGTGGCGAGGCCGGTGTAGCCGCCGATGGCGGGCATCCAGAACGGCATGGTCAGCAGCGCGGCCCAGACGAACAGGCCGACCGCGAAATCGCGCTTCACGCTCAATGCACGCGCCCCTCTTCGCCCAGCAGCCCGCGCGGGCGCGCGAGCAGCACCGCCACCATCATCACGTAGATCACCGCCTCCTGTGCGGAGGGGAAGAACACGGCGGCCAGCCCCGAGGCGACGCCGATCAGCAAGCCGCCCAGCAGCGTGCCAACGAGGCTGCCGAGTCCCCCCACGATGATCGACACGAAGCTCGGCATGATGAGCCCGTCGCCCATCGTCGGGCTGAGGCCGAGCTGGCCCGCCGCCAGCACGCCGGCGAGGCCGGCGAGGTAGATGCCGAGCCCGAAGTTCAGGTTGCGCAGCACGCGCACGTCGACGCCCAGCGTCGACAGCGTCTCGAGGTCGCGCGTGCCGGCGCGGATGCGCAGGCCGAGCCGGGTCCAGCCCAGCACGTAGAACAGGCCGCCGACCGCGATCGCCACCAGCGCCATCATGAACAGGCGATAGCCGGTCAGGAAGAACAGCTGCGCGCTCAGCGGCGACATCATCGCGGCGGGCGGCGAGAACGGCACGCTTTGCGCGCCCCAGATCGTGCGCAACCCGTCCTGGAAGATGAAGGCGAGGCCGAAGGTCAGCAGCAGGCTGTAGAGCGGGTCGCGGCCGTAGAGGGGGCGCACCAGAAGGCGCTCGACGAGGAGCCCGATCGCCGCGGTGATCAGCGGGGCGATCAGGAGCGCGCCCCAGAAGCCGATGGTCGGCGCCAGCGAATAGGCGAGGTAGCCGCCGAGCGCGAGGAACCCGCCGTGGGCGAAATTGATGACGCCGCTGAGGTTGAGGATCAGCGACAGGCCGATCGCCATCAGCGCATAGAACGCGCCCACGATCAGGCCGTTGAAGACGCCGAACAATACGAGCTGGATCATGGTTCGGGCCGCCGAGGAGGGAAACGCGCGCCGGGGCCCGGCGCGCCGATGCGCCGCACCCCGCCGTCGCGCCGTCCCGGGAGGAGAGCGCGCGCGGCGGGCGCGGCGGCGGTCCCGGTCAGGTCGGCCAAGTCATCTTGCAGCCGGATTGCTCCACCGTGCCGGCGAGATCGACGCCCTTCTCGACCGACGACACCTTGAAGAAGTCGTCCGGCGCCGAGCCTTGGCCCTGCGCCGTGCCGACGTAGAGGTCGCCGATCAGTTGGTTCTGTCCGGCGCGATAGAACGCCCCGTCGGGCATCAGCGCCACTTCCGGCGGCAGCTTGAAGCCCTGCAGCGCCTTGGCCATCTTTACGGCTTCGAGCGACTTCGCGCCTTCGGCGCCGAAATAGCAGGTCCATGCGGACACGAAGCCGAACCAATGGCGCGCCGTGGGCACGCGGCCGGTGCGCTTCTTGATCGCGGCGACGAAGTCGGCGACGTGCGGTACGCCCGGCTGGTTCCAGTACCATTCCATGACCCAAGTGCCGATGCGGGCCTCCGGCGGGATGCCTTCGAGCGCTTCCATTTCCTGCTGCGAGCCGGCGATGTGGAGCTTCTTGTCGAGGCCGAACTGCACCGCCTGCTTCAGGCAGTTGATCATGTCGTCGCCCTGTACGAGCAGCACGAGCACGTCGGGGTTGGCGGCCTGCGCCTTGATGAGGTTGGCGGAGAAGTCCGTCGTGCCCAGCGGCGTCAGGTCGGCGCCGAGCGTCTCGCCGCCGAGCGCCTTGTTGGCGTTCTGCATCCCGGCCTGCAGTGCATGGCCGAACAGGTAATCGGGCGTGATGTAATACCACTTCTTGCCGTATTTCGTGGCCAGCGTCTTGGCGACCGCGTTGGCTTCCATCTGCGTGGTGTTGCAGACGCGGAACACGTTCCAGTGGCAATTGGCGCCGGTGATGGCGTCAGCGTGGCCGCCGGGCACGACGTGCAGCACGCCCTTCTGGCTCGATACGCCGGCCATCGCGGCGGCGAGCGCCGAGTTCACGTTGCCGAGCAGGAAGTTCACTTTGTCTCGGTCGATCAGCTTGTTGGCCTTCTGCACCGCGGTGCCGGCGTCGCCGCTGGTCGAATCCTCGGCGATCAATTCGACCTGCCGGCCGAGGATGCCGCCTTGGGCGTTGATGAGTTCGATGGCGTATTTGACGCCGTCCAGCTCGTTCTTGCCCGGCGCGGCGTATGTGCCGGTGACGGGATTGTCGAGGCCGATCTTCACCGTGTCGGCCGCGCGCGCGGTCCTCACGAACGGGCCGGCCACCTGAGCGGCGCCGAGCGCCAATCCGCCGGCGATGAGGTCGCGCCGCCGCAGCGGCGGAAGCTTGATGTCGGTCATGCAGTCCTCCCTTTCCGCCTCTGGGGCGGCGCGCCGTCTCGCGCTTGGATCGAAGCATAGGGGCTGGGGATCGTGGCGCAAGCCCATTTCTCGGGCTGTGGGATTTGCCGACCGCGCCGCGGACAGACGCTTGACGCCGATACGCGCCGGCCGCACGTTGCCCGCCTCCTCCGAATCCGGATCGCGCCATGGCCTTTCCCGCCTTGAAATCGAAGTTGGCGATTCTCGCCGTCGCGGCGGCGGCGTTCGCGGCGGCCGCCGCGCCGGCATTCGCGCGCCCCATCGTGCCGGCCGAAAAGCGCGTCGGCGCCTGGACCGGAATCGTGCCCGCTTGCGACGATCCCGGAATCCTGTCGACCGTGCAATATCGCTTCGCACAAAAGGAGCGCGAATTCTGGTCGTCGAGCGCGGCGATCGCCGGCTTCGACCGCGTGCGCCAGACGTCGTTCCGCCCCTTCGGCGCCGACCTGATTCCGCGCCGCTATTGCGCCGCCCGGGCGACGCTCGCCGACGGGCGCAGGACGGCCGCGTTTTTCGTGATCGGCGAGGATCTCGGGACGATCGGGTGGGGGCCGGGCGTCGAGTTATGCCTGCCGGCGTACGACCACGATTATGCCTACGCCCCGGCGTGCCGGATCGTGAGGGCGGGTCATGCGCCGCCCCCGCACGACGAGCGCGCAGAAAACGAGCGGGCGCGCTATTGACGCCGCCCGCGTTCTTCGCGCTGCCGCGCCGCGCCATGGGCTTGGTCGCCGGCGCATTGGCGCTGATGGTCTCGTTTGCGGCGCCCGCCCAAGCCTATTGCCTGCTGGGCTTCGGCGCCGATTGCGCGACGCAGGCGCCGGCTTCCGCGGCGCCGACCGATGCGGCGGACGCGCCGTCGGGCGACGGTTTCGACTTCTACGTGCTGGCGCTGTCGTGGTCGCCGGGCTTTTGCGACACCGGCGGCGACCGCAAGGGCGGGGCGCAATGCGCGTCGGGCGCCGGGCTCGGCTTCGTCGTGCACGGCTTGTGGCCGCAGCTCCAGCACGGCTATCCGGCCAGTTGCAGCGACGGCCGGTTT
>JAGWKJ010000070.1 GCA_028865375.1 Hyphomicrobiales bacterium
GAGCTTGCCGAGGCCCAACAGGACGAGGCCGCCGCCGCCTCCGCGCCCGGCGGCGCGCGCGCGCGCCAGCGCGCAGCGCAGCGCGGCTCGGACGGCGGCGTCGGCGAAATCGCTCAGCGCCGCGGTGGCGGTCGCGACGTCGGCGGCGCCGCCGAGGTCCGCCAGCGCGACCAGCAACGCGCAATGGCGCTTGCGGCGGCGCAGCAGGCGCATCGTGGCGGCCTCGTCGCGGCCGTCGTCCGCCGCGACCTCGTCCACGATCTCGGCGAGGGAGACGTCGAAAGGGCGCGACAACAGGGCGGCGCAGGCCGCCTCGTCCCGTTCGACGAGGCCCCAGAGATAGGGCGACTGGTCGGCGACGCCCAGCAAAAGCCGGCGCACCGCCGGCTCGCGCAGGCACTCGACCAAGTCCGCGTCGTCGAGCGTCGCCAGGCGGCGCCCGGCCTCCGCGGCCTTCGCGGGCAAGGGCGCGGCGCACAATCGGCGGACGAGGGGAGCGTTCAAAGCGGATCCGGATCGGTTGCTTCGGCCGGCGACCTTAGCGGGAAGCGCGCCGTCGCGCGACGCGGCCGCGATTCCTCCGTGGCATGGGCGCGTCGCAACGCTCGTCAACGAACATTGCAAAACATGTTGGAATGCAATAAACAGTGTAGCGCTCGGCCAAGCCCGATGAACGGGCGCGGACGGCGGGAGAGGACGGCTCGATGCGACGCTCGGCCGACGCGCAAATGGCGGGCGCCGCGACGGCGCGGCCGATCCCGGGGACGCCGTCAGGCCGATCCGCGACGGACGAGTTCGCCGGGAAAGACGTATTCGCCGCTCGGCTCGTGATCGGCGCGCAGCACGTCGACCAGCGCCGCCGCCATGGCGTCCAGCGGCTGTCGCCAAGTGGTGAGATCGTAGGCGGGCGAGGACGCCAACCCCACGTCGTCGAAACCGATCACGGCGACGTCGCCTGGAACCGCCAGTCCGAGGTCATGCCGCAGCGCGTCCATCGCGCCGATGGCGAGCGCGTCGTTCTCGCACACGAGCAGGTCGGGACGTCGAGCGGCGGCGAGGCCGGGCAGCGCCTCGCGCACGCGCGCCCGGGCCAGCGGGATGCTGTAATGGTCGACGTGGATGCACGGCGGTTGGCGTCCGTGGCGCGCCTTCCATTCGCCGAGGAACGTCTCCTTGCGGCGAAGGATCGCCGAGTGCGTGTCGGGCCCCGCGACGAAGATCGGCGACCGGTAGCCGCGGTCGTCGGCGTATCGCGCGATCTCCCGCAACGCGCCGACGTCGTCGCAGCAGATCGAGATCGTGTCGGGGCTCTCGCTGGTGCGGGCGAAGACGATCAACTTTCGGACGCGGCGCGCGCCGAGCGCGGCGCGCATGACGCGGCCGTCGAACCACGTGCCGTTCAGCACGGCGGCGTCCACGCGGCGCTGGCTGGCGGCGAGCAAGGCGGAGGGCGCGTCCGACGCGTCGCGCATGTTGACGAGCAAGGTGCCCCATCCTTCCTCCCGGAACACGCGGCTGAGGCGCTCCAACACGAGAAGCTTGTGGGGATTGTCGAAGTCGTCGCAAAGCAGCGCGACGAGGTTGGAGCGGTCGGACGCGAGGCTGGCGGCGAGGAGATCGGGCAAGTAGCCGAGCGACTTGGCCGCCGACATGACCTTCTTGCGGCTCTTCTCGGAGATCGAAGCGTCCTTGCGGAACGCGCGGCCGACCGTCCAGCGAGAGACGCCCGCGGCGGTCGCAACGTCGTCGGCGGTGACGACCCGGTCGGTCAAATCCGTTTGATCCGTCATTCGGCCCTCCGCGCCACGATTAGCGATACGCGGCGGCACTGGAAAGCAGCATTGCACGCGCGTGCAGATTTGTCTTGCACGCGCGTGCAAACCGTGAAACGTTCCGACCAACGAAAAACGACGGGCTCCGGGAGGAGTTGGACATGAGCTTCAAGATGGCGCTCGCGCTCGCGCTCCGGGGCGCCCGATGAGCCGCTTCGACGTCGCGATGTTCGGCGCCGGCCGCATCGGCGCGGTCCACGCGCGCAACGTCGCCGAGCATCCCGGCTCGCGGCTGAAATACGTGGTCGATCCGGTCGACGCCGCCGCCCGGGCGCTCGCCGAACGGAATGGCGCCCGCGCCGCTCCGGAAGACGCCGTCTGGAGCGATCCCGAAGTGGCGGCCATCGTGGTGGGCAGCGCCACGTCCGCCCACGCGGAGCTGATCGAGAAGGGCGTGCGCGCCGGCAAGGCCGTGTTCTGCGAAAAGCCGATCGACCTCTCGCTCGCCCGCGTCGACGCCGTGTTGAAGGTCGTCGAGGCCTGCGGGCGTCCGCTGTTCATGGCTTTCAACCGGCGCTTCGATCCCGGCATCCTCGAAATGAAGCGGCGCATCGTCGCCGGCGACGTGGGCGACGTCGAGCTGGTCACGGTCGTCTCGAAGGACCCCGACGGCGGCCTGCCGATCGAATACCTGAAGACCTCGGGCGGCATGTTCCGCGACATGACGATCCACGACTTCGACATGGCGCGGCACGTCATGGGCGAGGAATTCACGAGCGTGCAAGCGACCGCCGGCGCTTTGTGCGATCCCGCGATCCGCGAGATCGGCGACGTCGACACGGCCTGCGTCTCAATGCAGACGGCGAGCGGCCGGATCGCGGTCATCACGAATTCGAGGCGCGCGACCTTCGGCTACGACCAGCGCGTAGAGGTCCACGGGTCGAAGGGCATGCTGCGGACCGAGAACGTGCCGCAGGACGCGCTCGTGCTCGAGCGCGCGGACGGCGTGCGGCGCGCCAAGCCGTGGTTCTTCTTCGTCGAGCGCTACGCGCGCAGCTACGCCAACGAATGGGCGCATTTCGTCGACGTGCTGAAGGGCGCCTGCGCGCCCTCCGCGTCGGGCGTCGACGGGCGCAACGCGCTGCTGCTGGCCGAGGCCGCGTACGAGTCGCTCGCCACCGGCCGGCGCGTCGCCGTCCCGCCATGAGGTCGCGCGCATGAGACCCGCGTTCGCGTTCCACGGCTGCGAAGACGGGTCGCCGGGCGTCGCGCCCGCGGAAGCGGCGGACCGGGCGCCGCAGGAGGCCTGAGAGGGCTTCGCCAGGAATTCGGCCGCGCGAGGAGCGCGGACCGGAACGCGTCGGAAGGCGCAAACGAGGAGGAAACGAGAATGACCCAAGCACGGAAGACGATGGTCGCGGCGCTGTGCGCGACGATGTCGGTCGGCGCGTTCGTCGCCACGGCCGGCGCGGCGCAGGCCAAGCAATTGACGATCGCCATGATCACGCATGCTCAGCCCGGCGACACTTTCTGGGACATCATCCGCAAGGGCGCCGCCGCCGCCGCCGCCAAGGACGACGTGAAGCTGATCTACCTGTCGGCCCCCGAAGGTCCCAAGGAAGCCCAGCTGATCCAGAACGTCATCGACCAGCACGTCGACGGCATCGCCCTGACGCTCGCCTTCCCCGACGCCGAGGCCCCCACGGTCAAGGCGGCGCAGGCGGCGGGCATCCCGATCGTCGGCTTCAACGCCGGCGTCGACCAATGGAAGGCGATGGGCCTGCTGGGCTACGCCGGCCAGGACGAGACGGTCGCCGGCAAGGCGGTCGGCGAGCAGCTCAACAAGGACGGCGCCAAGAACGTGATCTGCCTCGACCAGCAGCAGGGCGCGGTGCAGCTCGAGGCGAGATGCAACGGCATCAAGGCGACCTTCAAGGGCAAGATGGAAGTGCTCTACGCCACCGGCTACGACATGCCCACGGTGAAGGCGCGCACGCAGGCCAAGCTCCAGCAGGACCCCACCATCGACTACGTCGTGACGCTGGGCGCGCCCTTCGCGCCCGTCGTGCTCGACGCGATCGGCGCGGCCGGCAGCAAGGCCAAGGTCGGCACGTTCGACATGAGCCCGGTCGCGGTCGACCTGATCGCCAAGGGCAAGCTGCAATGGGCGATCGACCAGCAGCCATTCGTCGAGGGCTACGAGGCGGTCGACATGATCTGGCTCAACAAGACGAACGGCGATACCGTCGGCGGCGGGCAGCCGGTGCTGACCGGCCCGTTCTTCGTCAACAAGGACAACGCCGCGGCCGTCGCCAAATACGCCAAGGCCGGCACGCGCTGATCCCGTAGACGACGGACGAGCGCAACCCGAAACAAGCGATGCCGGCCGGGAGCCGAACTCCCGGCCGGCGACCGCCCGCATGATCTCAAGGGCCGGCGACGACGGCCAAGGTCGGGGAGTCCGCGATGACGACCGCAGTCGAGACGGCGCGCCGCAGGCAGGCGCTGCCGCAGAGCGTCTGGAAGAAGGTCCTCAAGCGGCCCGAGGCCGGCGCGCTCGGCGGCGCGGTCCTCGTCTTCGCGTTCTTCTGGATCATAGCGCCGCCGTTCCGCCAGCTGGCGGCGTTCACGACCGTGCTCTACCAGGCCTCGACCATCGGCATCCCGGCGGTCGCCATCGCGCTCCTGATGATCGGCGGCGAATTCGACCTTTCGGCGGGCGTCGCCGTCACCTCGATCTCGCTCGCCGCCTCGATCTTCGCGACCCACGCCGTGGGCGGCCTGTGGGCGGGCACGATATTCTCGCTGTTCTTCGCGCTGGCGCTCGGCGCCGTGAACGGCTGGCTCCTGATCAAGACCAAGCTGCCGAGCTTCCTCGTCACGCTCGGTTCGTTCCTGATGCTGCAAGGCCTCAACATCGCGATCACCAAGCTGATCACGGGCAACGTGGCGACCGAGGACATCTCGGGCATGGCCGGCTTCGGCGCGCTGAAGTCGATCTTCGCCGCCACGTTCCAGTTCGGCCGCGTGCAGGTGTCGATCGCCATCCTCTACTGGCTCGCGCTGGCGGCGATCGCGACCTGGATCCTGCTGCGCACCAAGACGGGCAACTGGATCGTGGCGGTCGGCGGGCAGGGCGACAGCGCGCGCGCCGTCGGCGTGCCCGTGGCGCGCGTGAAGGTCGGCCTCTTCATGGCGGTCGGCTTCGGCTGCTGGTTCCTCGCGATGCACCAGCTCTACGCCTACAACACTGTGCAGTCGGGCGCGGGCATCGGCAGCGAGCTGCTCTACATCGCCGCGTCGGTCGTCGGCGGCTGCCTGCTCACCGGCGGCTACGGATCGGCGGTCGGCTCGGCGCTGGGCGCCTTCATCTTCGGCATGACGACGGAGGGCGTGATCTACGCCGATTGGGACGCCGACTGGTTCCAGTTCTTCGTGGGCGCGATGCTGCTGCTCGCCACCGTCGTGAACACGTGGATCCGCGCCCGGGCATCGAAGGGGAAGTGACATGGCCAGCAACGGCGAACCCATCGTCCGGCTCCGCGGCGTGGGCAAGAGCTACGCCAACATCTCCGCCTTGCGCGGCGTGGACCTCGCGGTGCGCGAGGGCGAGGTGACCTGCATCCTGGGCGACAACGGCGCGGGCAAGTCGACGCTGATCTCCATCATCGCGGGCCTGCATCCCCATGACGCCGGCGAATACCTCGTCGACGGCGTGCCGAGGAGGTTTTCCTCGCCGCGCGAGGCGCTCGACCTCGGGATCGCCGCCGTCTACCAGACGCTCGCGCTGGTGCCGCTGCTGCCGGTGTGGCGCAACTTCTTCCTCGGCTCGGAGATCGTGAAGGGGCGCGGCCCCCTGCGCCGCCTCGACCGCGAGAAGATGTGGGCCGAGACCCGCGACGAACTGCACCGCATGGGCATCGACCTCGAAAACCTCGAGCAGCCGGTCGGCACGCTGTCGGGCGGCCAGCGCCAGGTGGTGGCGATCGCCCGTGCGATCCATTTCGGCGCGCGCGTGCTGATCCTCGACGAGCCGACCGCCGCGCTGGGCGTGGCGCAATCGGGACTCGTGCTGCGCTACGTTTCGCAGGCCGCGCGCAGCCAGGGCATCGGCGTGATCTTCATCACCCACAACCCGCACCACGCCTATCTCGTGGGCGACCATTTCATCGTGCTGTCGCGCGGCGAAGTGGCGCTCGATTCCCCGCGCTCGGACCTCACGCTCGAAAGCCTGATGTTCCAGATGGCGGGCGGCAAGGGGCTCAGCGCGCTGGAACACGAACTCCAAGGCGGGCGGGACGCGCAACGCGCATGAAATCCGCCGCGACAGGGGCAATCGCGGTCGGGCGGGACCGCTTCGGCGCGCCGGCCGGGGAACCGCCGCACCCGTCGGCGTGGGTTTCGCCGCCCGCGGATTACGAGCGCCTGCTGACCGCGTTGCGCCTCGAGGCGGCCAGCGGCAACGCCATCCGGGCCGCCGCCGCCGCCTATCTGCTCGGGCGGCCCGCGGACGTCGCGTTCGGCACCGTCACGTCCTTCGCGGCTGGCGCGGGCATTTCCACGTCGTCGGCGGCGCGTTGCGTGACGCGGCTCGGCTTCTCCGGCTTCCGGGACTTGCGCGATTGCCTGCGCCTGGAACTGCGCCGGCGCGCCGCGCAGCGCCCGCCTGGCGGTCCGGGTCGGGCCGACGGCGAATGAGCGAGCGCCGGGCGGGCCCGCCCGGCGCTTTCATTTCCCCACCATCAGCCGGACGATCTCGTCGCTCGTCGTCTCCGCGGGCCGGCGTTCGCCCGCGTTCTCGCCGCGGCGGAACACGACGATGCGGTCGGCGACGTCGAAGATGTCGCGCAGGTTGTGCGAGATGAAGATGACGCCCTTGCCCTCCGCCTTGAGCGAGCGGATCAGCGACATCACCTTGCGCTGTTCGGGCACGCCGAGCGCGGCGGTCGGCTCGTCCATGATGACGATGCGCGCGTTCCAGAAGATCGCGCGGCCGATCGCCACCGCCTGCCGCTGGCCGCCCGAGAAGGCCGCGACCGGCGCGTCGAGCCGGTCGACGTGGAAGTCGAGCCGCGCCATCGTCTCGCGCGCGGCCTCGGCCATCTTGCGGCGGTCGAGCACGGGCAGGAAGCCGAAGGCGCGTCGCATCGGCTCGCGGCCGAGGAAGATGTTGGCGCCGATCGACAGGTTGTCGGCGAGCGAAAGGTCCTGGTAGATCGTCTCGATGCCGCTGTCGCGCGCCTCGTGCGGCGTGGCGAAGGCCACCGACTTCCCGTCGAGCAGGATGTCGCCGCCGTCGCGCGAGATCACGCCCGAGATCGCCTTGATGATCGTCGACTTGCCGGCGCCGTTGTCGCCGGCGAGCGCGACCACCTCGCCGGGCAGCACGTCGAACGACGCGCGGTCGAGCGCCCGCACGGCGCCGAAGCTCTTCGACACGCTCCGCACGCTCAGGATCGGGGCCGGCTCACTCATCGACCCGCCCCCCGAGGAAGCGCCGCTGCGTCTGGTCGACCAGCACCGAGACGATGATGATCCCGCCCACCGCGATGAACTGCCAGAACGGTTCGACGTCGACCAGCACCAGGCCGTATTGGATGACCGCGATCACGAACGCGCCGGCGACGGTGCCCCAGATCGTGCCCGAACCGCCGAACAGGCTCGCCCCGCCGATCACGACGGCGGCGATCGAATCGAGCAGCAGCGGTTCGCCCGCCTGCGGCGCGCCGGCCGAGAAGCGGCCGGTGTAGAGCGCGCCCGCGACGCCGCCCATCACGGCCGACAGCAGGTAGATCTTCATCGTCAGCCGGCGCACGTCGATCCCGGCCCGGCTCGCCGCCGCCTTGCTCGCGCCCATCGCGTAGACATGCTGGCCGAACCGCGTCTGCGACAGCACGTAATGCAGCGCGACGCAGGCGACCGCCGTCAACAGCACGAGCACGGGAAACGGGCCGAGGCGCCCGTTGCCGATGGCGCCGTACCAGTCGTCGTTCACCGCCACCGTCATGCCGGCGGCGAGCAGATAGGCGGCCCCGCGCGACACGCCATACATGCCCAGCGTGCCGATGAAGGGCGGCACCTTGAGGACGGCGATCAGCCAGCCGTTGACGAGGCCCGCCGGCACGGTCGCCAGAACGCCGACCGCGATGCCGAACAACGCGGCTTCCGCCGGCCCCATGCCGAGCCGCGCAAGCCCGAAATTGGCGGCGTGCGCCGCCACCACGGAGGCCAGCCCCATCACGAAGCCGAGCGACAGGTCGATCCCCGCCGAAATGATGACGAAGGTCTGTCCGAGGCCCAGCATCAGCGGCGCGGAGGCGAAGATGGCGATGGCCTGCAAATTGTAGACGCTCAGGACGAACGACGCGCCGTTGGCGATCCGCGTCCAGACCTCGAAGGTCGCCGCAAGCAGGATCAGGAACAGCCACGCGCGCAGGCGGGCGACCTGCGCCAGCGGCGAGATGCGCGCGCTGGGCGCTGGGACGGCGGCGGTCGTCATGGCGTCGGGCCCTGCGTCTCGAATTGCCCCGTCCGCGCCACGGGGGCGCGGACGGTCCGGACGTGCGGCGTCACTTGCTGGAATAGAGGAACTTCTTGACGTTCGGGTCGTCGATGTTCGCCTTGGTCATCACGGTGAAGCCGGTGCCGATCGCCGTGGGCACCGGATTGCCGGTGACCTTCGCATAGGCGGCGACGAGCCCGAAATAGCCGATCTCGGCGGGGTGCTGGGCGATCGTCATCTCGAACGTCCCGTCCTTGAGCTGCGCGACGATCGACTCGGGCGCGTCGAAGCCGGCGATCTTGACCTTGCCGGCCACGCCCGCCTGCTTGGCGCCGTTGGCCGCGCCCGACGCCGAGAACAGGTTGGCGCCGAACACGCCCGCGAGGTCGGGCGCGCGCCCGAGCACGGCCTGGAATTGCGCCGCCGCCTTGTTGGCGTCGTCGTCGTTGAACTGCGTCTCGAGCACTTGCGCGCCGGGGAACGCCTTCATGCCTTCCTTGAAACCCTGTTCGCGCTGGTCGGTGGTCGAAATGCCCGGCTTCACGTTGGCCACGTAGACCTTGCCCTTGCCGCCGATCGCCTTGCCGAGCGCGGCCGCCGCCATCTTGCCGCCGAGCACGTTGTCGGAGGCCACGTAGCTGACGGGGAAGTCGGCGTCGCCGGACCCCGTCTGGAAAACGCCGGTGCCGATGAACGTGTCGACGCACACGATCTGGATGCCGGCGTCGAACGCCTTCTTCAAGGGCGCGATCAGCTGCTGCTTGTCGTTGGGCGCGATCAGGATCGCCGCCGGCTTCTTGGCGACGACTGCTTCCAGCACGGGCACTTCCAACGCGACGTTCCATTCCGCCGCGCCCTGGTAGATCAGGTCGACGCCGAGCGCTTGCGCCGCGGCGATCGCGCCCTTGTGCATGGTGACGTAGAACCCGTCGGCCGTGAGGCCCGGTATCAGGGCGATCGTGACCTTGCCGGCGGCGCGCGCGGGCGACGTCAACGCGCCCAACCCGGCGACCGCGCCGGCCGCGCCGGCGAATTTCATCATCGAACGACGATCCATGCCTTCCTCCCATGCAAGTCCGCGACCGCGGAGCGCGCGGTCTCCGCCGCGAGGACCCAATGCACCACCCCCGGACGGGCCTTGTCAATAATTCCTTTACTAAAGTATCCAATTGAGGTCGCGGCGGACGGCGGGGACGGGGCGACCGATGGCGGACCAGAGGCTGGCGCGGCGCGTCAACGAGCTCGCGATCCTCACCGCCTTGCGCGCGCTGGGGCCCACGAGCCGCGCCGACCTCGCGCGGCGGCTCGACGTGACGCCGGCAACGGCGTCGCGGATCGTCGCCGACATGGCGGCCCG
>JAGWKJ010000395.1 GCA_028865375.1 Hyphomicrobiales bacterium
CGCCGGCGCCCACGAAGCGCGCGACGAACCCGTCGGCCGGGCGGCGATAGATCTCGGCGGGCGTCGCGACCTGGCGGATGCGCCCGCCCGCCATCACCGCCACGCGGTCGGAGACCGAGAGCGCTTCCTCCTGGTCGTGGGTGACGAACAGCGTCGTCACGCCCGCCTCGCGCTGCACGCGGCGGATCTCCTCGCGCAATTGCACGCGCACCTTGGCGTCGAGCGCGGACAGCGGCTCGTCGAGCAGCAGCACCTTGGGCCGCACCGCCAACGCGCGGGCGAGCGCGACGCGCTGCTGCTGGCCGCCGGAAAGCTGGTGGGGATATTTGTCCGCATGGTCGGCGAGGCCGACGGTCGCCAGCAGGTCGCGTGCCCGCTTCTCGCCTTCGGCGCGCGGAACCCCGCCCACGCGCGGGCCGAAGCGCACGTTCTCCAGCGCGCTCATGTTGGGAAACAGGCTGTAGGACTGGAACACCATGCCCATGCCGCGACGCTCCGCCGGGCGCGTCGTGAAATCCTCGCCGCCGACGAGGATACGTCCGGCGTCGGGCGCCACGAACCCCGCCACCGCGCGCAGCAGCGTGGTCTTGCCGCAACCGCTGGGGCCCAGCAGCGTCACCAATTCGCCGTCGGCGACCGAGAGGTCCACGCCGGCGAGCGCCGGCTTGCCCGCATAGGCCTTGGAGACCCGTTCGATCGCTATTCCCGCCACGTCATCGCCCTCCGGCCGGCGCCGCGCGACCGCCGCCGACGATCAGCGCGCCCAGCATCGCGAACCACGTGAGGAGAAAGCTCGACGCCGACAGCGCCGAGGCCTGCGTCGGGTCCGCTTGTCCGACGTCGTTGAGATAGACCGCATAGGTGCGGAACAGCAGCACGTTGGAGAACGTGAACTCGCCGAACGCCATCGCCAGCGTGAGCAGCGCCGCGCCCGTCATCGCCGGGCGCAGGCCGGGCAGGATCACCGACCAGAACAACCGCCCCGCCCCCGCGCCCAGCGAACGCCCGGCCTCCGTCAGCGTCGGCAGGTCGATCGAACGCACGCCCACGTCGATGGCGCGATAGGCGTAGGGCAGCGCGAGGAAGAAATAGGGGATGACGAGATAGAACGGCGAACCGATCAGCCAGGCCGGCCCCTTGTAGAGATTGGTGAGCCCGGCCACGAGCGCGATCGCCGGCACGACGAAGGGCAGCGCGGCGACGAATTCGAACGCCGGCCGCAGCCACGGCGCCTCGAGGTTCATGTAGACGGTGGCGGGCACGAGCAGGGCGAACAGCGCCAGCGCCGTCGCCAGCGACAGTTCGAGCGACAGCAGCGCCGCCTGGCCGAGCAGCGGCGACGTCAGCAGCACGCCATAGGCCGCGAAGCCGTAGCGGTCGCCGCCCTCCCACAGGCTGAAGGCGAAGGTCATCGCTAGCGGCGTCAGGAAGTAGAGCCCGGCCAGGGCGAGGATGGCGGCGGCGGGCGCGCCGATGCGCTCCCTCATCGCGCGCTCCAGCGCGCCGCGCGCGCCGCGAGGCGGCCGCTGAGGACGAGCGTGGCGGTCATCGCCGCGATCATGCCGATCGACAGCGCGGCGCCGATCTGCGGCGCCGACACGACGTTGCCCGACAGCACCGAGGCGATCTCGGTCGTCACCAGCGCGATGTTGCCCGCGGTCAGCGCGTAGGCGGTCGCGTAGGCCGAGAACGCGCTGCCGAACAGGAGGATCCACGCCGACAGGAGCGAGGGCGCCAGCAGCGGAAGGCCGACGAGGCGCCAGAATTGCAGGCCGCTCGCGCCGAGGTTGGCCGCCGCCTCGCGCCAGGTCGAGCGCAGGCCGTCGATCGCCGGCGCGATCACGATGGCCATCAGCGGCACTTGGAAGTAGCCGTAGACCAGCACGAGGCCGGAGATCGAATAGAGGCTGAAGCCGTGCGCGTAGAGGTCGAAGCCCGCGCGCGCCATCGCCTTGGTGGCCATGCCGAGGGCGCCCAAGGTC
>JAGWKJ010000071.1 GCA_028865375.1 Hyphomicrobiales bacterium
CGGCCAGCGCGGTGGCGCCGCCCACGAGGATCGCGTCATGGGTCGCGCGCAGCCCATGGACGCGCGCTTCGGCCTCGGCGCCGGTGATCTTGAGGCGCGACGCGCCGGGCGGCCCGGCGGCGAAGCCGTCGGCGGTGCGGGCGAGCTTCAGCGTCACCAGCGGCCGGCCCTCGGTCACGCGCGACACGTGCCCGCGATGGTCGTACGCCGCTTCCGCGGCGCCGGCGCCGATCTCGACCGCGACGCCGGCGTCGCGCAGCAGCGCGTGACCCGCGCCGCGCATCCGTGGATCGGGATCCTCCATGGCGCTGACCACGCGCGCGATCCCCGCCGCCACGATCGCCTCGGCGCAAGGGCCCGCGCGGCCGTGGTGCGCGCAGGGTTCCAGCGTCACGTAGAGCGTGGCGCCTTTCGAGCGCGGCCCAGCTTGGGCCAGCGCCAGCGGCTCGGCATGGGGACGCCCGCCCTCTTCGGTGGCGCCGCGGCCGACGACCTTTCCGTCGGCGACGACGAGCGCGCCGACCGCAGGATTGGCGCCCGTCCGGCCAAGCCGGGCGCGACCGAGCGCGAGCGCCTCGGCCATGAATCGCGCGTCGGCGGCCGTCATTTGCCCTCGGGCGCCGGCGCGTCCGGATCGGCCTCCGACGCGTCGGCGGCGAGTTCCTCGATCACGGAATGGAAATCGCTGGCCGCGTCGAAGTCGCGGTAGACCGAAGCGAAGCGCACGTAAGCGACCGCGTCGACGCCCTTCAGCCCCTCCATCACGAGCTCGCCGATGCGCCGCGTCGGGATCTCGGGATCGCCCTGGCTCTCGAGCTGGCGCACGACGCCGCTCACCAGCCGCTCGATCCGCTCCTCTTCGACCGGCCGCTTGCGCAGCGCCAGCGATACCGAGCGCATCAGCTTGTCGCGATCGAACGGCGCGCGGCGGCCGGACTTCTTCACCACCAGCAGGTCGCGCAGCTGCACGCGCTCGAACGTGGTGAAGCGGCCGGCGCAATCGGGACAGACGCGCCGGCGGCGGATCGAGGCGGCGTCCTCGGTCGGCCGCGAATCCTTCACCTGCGTGTCGAGCCCGCCGCAATAGGGACAGCGCATCGGCCGCCTCAGCCGTAGATCGGGAAGCGCTTCGTCAGCTCTGCGACCTCGGCGCGCACCTGCGCTTCCGCCTCTGCATCGCCCGATTCGCCCTTGGCGGCCAAGCCGTCGAGCGTGCGCGCGATCAAGCGCCCGACCGCCGCGAATTCTTCGGCGCCGAAGCCGCGCGAGGTCGCCGCCGGCGCGCCGATGCGGATGCCCGACGTCACGGTGGGCGGCGCGGGATCGTAGGGCACGCCGTTCTTGTTGACGGTGAGGTGGGCGCGGCCGAGCGCCGCTTCCGCCGCCTTGCCGGTCAGTCCCTTCGGCCTGAGGTCCACCAGCGCGAGATGATTGTCGGTGCCGTCGGTGACGAGCGCGTATCCGCCGGCCTTGACCGCCTCCGCCATCGCCTTGGCGTTGGCCACCACGGCGTGGGCGTAGGTCTTGAAATCGGGCTGCAAGGCCTCGTGGAACGCCACCGCCTTGGCGGCGATCACGTGCATCAACGGCCCGCCTTGGAGCCCAGGGAAGATCGCGGAATTGATCTTCTTGGCCAGCGCCTCGTCGTCGGTCAGGATCATGCCGCCGCGCGGGCCGCGCAAGGTCTTGTGCGTCGTCGTCGTGGCGACGTGCGCGTGGGGAAACGGCGAGGGATGCGCACCGCCCGCCACCAGCCCGGCGAAATGGGCCATGTCGACGACGAAGATCGCGCCGACCTCGTCGCAGATGGCGCGGAAACCCGCGAAATCCCAGTGCCGGGCATAGGCCGAGCCGCCCGCGATCACGAGCTTGGGCCGATGTTCGCGCGCGAGCGCGGCCACCTGTTCCATGTCGACCCGGCCCGTCGCGCGGTCGACGCCATAGGCCAAAGGCTTGAACCACTTGCCCGACATATTGACCGGCGAGCCGTGGGTGAGATGGCCGCCCGCCGCCAGGTCGAGCCCCATGAAGGTCTCGCCGGGCTTCATCAGCGCGAGGAACACGGCCTGGTTCGCCTGGCTGCCGGAATTGGGCTGCACGTTGGCGAAGGCGCAGCCGAACAGCCGGCACGCGCGGTCGATGGCGAGCCGCTCGGCGACATCGACATATTGGCAACCGCCGTAATAGCGCCGGCCCGGATAGCCCTCGGCGTATTTGTTAGTCAGCACCGAACCCTGCGCTTCGAGCACCGCCCGCGAGACGATGTTTTCCGACGCGATCAGCTCGATTTCGTCGCGCTGGCGACCGAGCTCGAGGCCGACCGCGCTCGCGATCTCGGGATCGGCCGCCGAAAGCGGCGCGGAGAAGAACGAATTGGAGCGCACCCGCCCGTCGGCGGCGACGTTGACGTTCATCGGTTCGGTCCCTCGGAAACGGCGCGCCGGGCGCCGCGGCCGGCCCATAGCACGGGCGGCCGCCCCGCCAAAGGGAGGGACCGGCGGGCGGTCAGCCGCCCAGCAGCGCCGCCATCGCCTGCTTGAAGCCGTTCGCCGAAAAGCCGAGCGTGAACTTCTGGTTCGCCCCGTTCATGTAGTAGGCGGACGGCGCCTTGGGCGCGGCGGACCATTTCGCGACGATGCCCTTGGTCACTGGCCCGGTGGCGAAGCAAGCGCCGGGAATGCAACGCGTCCATTTCAATTCGAGGGCGCCGCCGGCGGCGGGATCGAGCCCGGCGGCGACCGGCTTCTCGAAATTGACGTTCACCGGAACCATGAAGGTGAGGAACAGGTCGCCGGCGGCCTTCGGACGGCCGATGGCGACGCGGCCGTATGGGGCGCGCTGACCTTTCAGGAAGAAGTTTTGGGCGGCCTCGCAGGATCTCCCGACCTTGGCGACCTCGCGGCACGATACGGTCCAATCGCCGAACGTCTCGTCGGTCGCTTGCGGCCCATCCACGGCGGCGACCTTGACGTTCGCGGCGTTTGCGGCGCGCGCGTCCGCGCCCGCCGACGCGACGCCGGCGCCGGCCACCCCGACCGCGACCGCCGCGCCGGCTGCGATGCGCTTGACGTCCATGTTCCCTCTCCCGAGACCTTGACGCGCCGGAGCGCGCGTGTTCCCCCTCGTAGGGCGCGCGAAATCCGGCAGTCCAGCGAAGGACGCTGCGTAAGGCGCAAAACGATCCCGGGCACCGCCCCCCGAAACCGCCGGAAGCGCGCGATGGACGAAACGCCCGTGTTTTCGCACGCCGCCGTGGTCGCCCCGCACGCGCGCGCGGCGCGCGTCGGCCGCGACCTGCTCGCGCAGGGCGCCAACGCCATCGAGGCGATGGTGGGCATGGCGGCCACGGTCGCGGTCGTCTATCCGCATATGAACGGGCCGGGCGGCGACGCGTTCTGGATGGTGCGCGAGCGCGGCGGCCGCGTGCGCTGCCTGGAGGCCTGCGGCTTCGCCGGCGCCGGCGCCACCCTCGCGGCCTATCGCGCGCGGGGCCACGAAGACGCCCCGCCCCCGCGCGGCGTCGAGGCGGTCGTCACCACGCCGGGCGCGGTCGCCGGCTGGTCGCTGGCGCTCGAACTGTCGCGTGCATTGGGCGGACGCATGGACGCGCGCCACCTGCTCGCGGATTCCATCGCCGCCGCGCGCGATGGTTTCCCGATCGCCGACGCGGAATCCCGCTGCCTGCCCGCCGAGATCGACGACCTGCGCGACATGCCCGGCTTCGCTTCGACCTATCTCGAAGGCGGCCAAGCGCCCAAGCCGGGCGCAGTGCGGCGGTTTCCCGCGCTCGCCGGGACGCTTGAGCGCCTCGCCCACGCCGGCCTCGACGATTTCTACCGCGGCGACGTGGCGCGCGAACTCGCCGCCGACCTCGAACGGCTCGACGCGGCGGTGACGCGCGCCGACCTCGTCCGAACGCGGGCGCGCGAAACGCGGCCGCTGTCGCTCGCGCTGGAGGGCGCCCGCCTGCACAATTCACCGCCCCCGACCCAAGGCCTCGCGTCGCTGGCGTTGCTGGGCATCCACCGCCGGCTGGCGATCCGGCCCGGCGACGACTTCGCCTGGACCCACGGCATGGTGGAGGCGGCCAAGCGCGCCCTGCTGCTGCGCGAGGCGCTTTGCCACGAGCCCGCGCTCGACGACGGCGATCCCGCCGACGCGCTGACCGACGCCGCGCTGGCCCGTGAGGCGGCCGCCATCGACATGCGGCGCGCCGCGCGCTGGCCGGGGCGGCGGCGCGATTCGGGCGGCACGGTCTGGATGGGCGCCATCGACGGCACGGGCCTCGCGGTGTCTTACATCCAGTCGATCTATTGGGAATACGGCTCTGGAATCGTTTCGCCGTCGACCGGCGTGCTGATGTCGAACCGCGGCGTCGCCTTCTCGCTCGATCCCGCCTCGAAACGCGCGCTGGCGCCCGGCCGCCGACCGTTCCACACGCTGAACCCGCCGCTGGCGGAATGGGCGAACGGGGACGTGTTGGCCTACGGCTCGATGGGGGGCGACGGGCAGCCGCAATTCCAAGCGCAGGTTTTCGCGCGGATCGTTCGCGGCGGAGGGCTGGCCGCCGCGCTCGACGCGCCGCGCTTCCGCTTCGGCCGCGACTGGGGCGAGGTCGACGCGACGCTGAAGCTCGAAGGCCGGATCGACGACGCGCTGGCGCGCCGGCTGGCCGAGGCGGGCCACGAAGTCGTGCGCGTCGAGGCGCCTTATGCCGACGCTTTCGGCCATGCCGGCGCGTTGCGGCGGCGGGCGCGCGACGGCGCGATCGAGGCCGCGCACGATCCGCGCTCCGACGGCGCCGCGATGGGGCTTTGAGCCAGGCATTGACGAAGCCCGCGCGCTCCGGCTTGTGGCGGCGCGGGACAGGACCCGAGGACGGACCCAACGAACCCATGGATTTCGCCGCCGAAGCCGCTCGCCGCCGCACGTTCGCGATCATCTCGCACCCGGACGCCGGCAAGACCACGCTGACCGAGAAGCTGCTGCTGTTCGGCGGCGCGATCCAGCTCGCAGGCGAAGTGCGCGCCAAGGCCAACCGCCGCCAGACCCGCTCGGACTGGATGGCGATCGAGCGTCAGCGCGGCATCTCCGTCGTCACCTCGGTGATGACGTTCGAATACGAAGGCAGGGTGTTCAACCTGCTCGACACGCCGGGCCACGAAGACTTCTCGGAAGACACCTACCGCACGCTGACCGCCGTCGATTCGGCCGTCATGGTGATCGACGCCGCCAAGGGCATCGAGGCGCGCACGCGCAAGCTGTTCGAGGTCTGCCGCCTGCGCGACATCCCGATCGTCACCTTCGTCAACAAGATGGACCGCGAGACGCGCGACCCGTTCGACCTGCTCGACGAGATCGAGAAGACGCTGGCGCTCGACGTCGCGCCGCTCACCTGGCCGGTCGGCCGCGGCCGTTCGCTGGCCGGGGTCTACGACCTGCGCGGCTCCTCGCTGCGCCTCGTCGGCAAGGACGCCGAGCCCGTGCCGGTGAACGGCCCCGGCGACCCGCGCATCGCCGAATTGCTGCCAGAGACAGAGCGCGCCGCGGCGATGGACGAGCTGGCGATCGCGGTGGAGGCATCGCGGCCGTTCGACCGCAAGGCGTTCCTCGAGGGCCACCTGACACCGGTGCTGTGGGGCAGCGCGCTGAAGGAGTTCGGCGTCCGCCACCTGATCGACGCGCTGGCCGAGTTCGCGCCGCCGCCGCGCGCGCAATCCGCCGCCACGCGCGAGGTCGCCGCCGACGAGGCGAAGATGTCGGGCTTCGTGTTCAAGATCCAGGCCAACATGGATCCCAACCACCGCGACCGCATCGCGTTCCTGCGAGTCTGTTCGGGCGCGCTGAAGCGCGGCATGAAGGCGCGGCTGTCGCGCACCGGCAAGCCGGTGCCGCTCAACGCGCCGCAGTTCTTCTTCGCGCAGGACCGCACGATCGCCGACGAGGCCTTCGCCGGCGACGTGGTCGGCATCCCCAACCACGGCGTGCTGCGCATCGGCGACACGCTGACCGACGGCGAGGACCTCGCCTTCCGCGGCGTGCCCAGCTTCGCGCCCGAGATCCTGCGCCGCGTCAAGCTCGCCGACGCGATGAAGGCCAAGAAGCTGCGCGAGGCGCTGCGCCAGCTCGCCGAAGAAGGCGTCGCCCAGGTGTTCACGCCCGCCGACGGCTCGCCCGCCATCGTGGGCGTGGTGGGCGCGTTGCAGCTCGACGTGCTGGTGGAGCGGCTGGCGGCAGAATACGGCCTGCCGGTGTCGTTCGAGAAGAGCCGCTTCGAGGTCTGTCGCTGGGTGTCCTCGCCCGACCGCGCCGCGCTCGACGAGTTCCTCGCCGCCAACGGCGCCTCGCTCGCCCACGACCTCGACGGCGCGCCCGTGTTCCTCGCCTCCTCGGCGTTCAACCTGCGCTACGACACCGAGCGCTGGCCCAAGATCGCCTTCGCCGACGTGAAGGACTATCAGCGCGCCGCGGCCTGAGCGTCGGCGAGACCCGCCGCCGCGAGCGCCTCCGACTGGCGCCCCGCCAGCGCCTCGACCGAGAAGCCCTCGATCGATTCCTCGAACATGCGGTGGAAGTTCAGTTCCGCGCGCATCCGCAGGTAGACCGCGCCGACCCCGATCGCCGCGCGGTCCATGAACACGAACTCGCGCGGCGGCGTCACCGGCCCCAGCCGCTCCAACGCCGCGCGCAGGCGGCCCGCCTCGGCGCGGCCGAACTTCGCGGGCTCGACGCCGTCGGCGAAGGCGCGCACGCGGTCGTCCATCAGCGGGCCGTAGAGGAACCGCGCCCAGATGTTCAGCGCCTCTATCAGCTCCGCCGACAGCGCGCGGAACCCCCACGTCTCGTAGGCGTGCGCGACGCGGTCGCGGTCGCCCGCCATCAGCCCGCGATAGAGGTCGACCACGCCGCCGACGAAGGCCGGCGGAAACGCGCGCACGCAGCCGAAGTCGAACAGGTTGACGCCCGCCGGCGCGCCGCCTTCGTCGCGGAACACCGTGTAATTGCCGAGGTGCGGATCGCCGTGGACCGCGCCGACGCGCGCCAGCGGGCGCCAATAGGCCGAGAACATCGCGCGCGCCACGGCGTTGCGCTCGTCCGGCGGCGCGCCCTCGAAGGCGGTGACGCGCTCGCCGTCGAGCCATCGCGCGGTCAGCAGCCGGCCCGTCGAGAGGTCGGCGCGCACCTCCGGCACGCGCACGTCGGCGCGCCCGTCGGCGGCGAAGGCGAAGGCGAACAGCGCGGCGTTCCTCGCCTCGCGGCGGTAATCGAGTTCCTCGCGCACGCGCTCGGCGATCTCGCGGGCGACCTCGCGCGTGTCGATCGCGCGGCTGAAGCGGCGGTGGATCGCCAGCATCGCCTGCAATTGCGCGAGGTCCGCCTCGACCGCCGAGGCCATGTCGGGATATTGCAGCTTGCAGGCGAGCGGCGTCCCGTCCGACGCGACGGCGCGATGCACCTGGCCCAGCGAGGCGGCCGCCGCCGGCGCCATGTCGAAAGACGCGAAGCGCTCCGGCCAGGCCGGCCCGAGTTCGGCCGCCATGCGGCGGCGCACGAAGGCGGGACCCATCGGCGGCGCGTCGGCTTGCAGGCGGCCGAGCGCTTGCGTGAATTCCGAAGGCAGCGCGTCGGGCACGGTCGCGATCAATTGCGCGACCTTCATGATCGGCCCCTTGAGACCGCCGAGCGCGGCGGCGAGCGCCGCCCCTTCCGTCGACGCGTCGCCTCGGCCCGTCAGCCGCGCCGCCGCCGCCCGCGCCGCCAAGCCGCCGGCGTTGGCCCCGACCCGCACGTAGCGCGCCGCCCTTGCGCCGAACCGGTTCGCCTCGTCGTCCACAAGCCCGCCTCCGTCCCTTCCATGTAGACGGGCGGGCGCCGGGCGCAACCGCGCGGGTCCGGGATCGCGTCAACTTTCCGTTAACCCCGCGGAACGTTCGCGGATCGCGCGCGCCGGGATGGGCGTATCATGTCCCCCGAGGAGCGGTCCCATGGTCGAACGTCGTCGCAGCCCGCGCAAGCGCGTCATCTATTCCGCCAAGGCGACCTATGCGGGCCGCCAGGCGCTGATCGACGGCGTGGTGCGCAACCTCTCCGAAGGCGGCGCGCGGTTCGACGCCGACCAAGCGATCGCGGTGCCCGACAGCTTCGAACTCGAAATGCCGCACGAAGGCGCGACCCGGCGCGCGCGGGTGACGTGGCGACACGACCATTCGATCGGGCTCGCCTTCGACGCGCCGGGAAAGCGCTGAACCGGGTTCAGCGCTCCATCGCCTCGAGTTCGTCGATCAAGCGCTCGATGGTGCCCAGCCCGACCGACCAGAACGTCCTGTCCTTCGGGTCGAGGCCGAACGGCTCCAGCAACTCGCCGTAGGGCTTCGAGCCGCCCGCCGACAGCAGCGCGAAATAGCGCTCGGCGAAGCCCTCGTGCGCCTTCTCGTAGATCCCGTAGAGCGAGTTCACGAGGCAATCGCCGAACGCATAGGCGTAGACGTAGAACGGCGAATGCACGAAGTGCGGGATGTAGGACCAATAGGTCTCGTAGCCCGGCCCGAGCCTGATCGCCGGGCCGAGGCTGTCGCCCTGCACCGACATCCAGATCGCGTCGATCTCGTCGGCGGTCAGTTCGCCCTTGGCGCGCGCGGCGTGCAGGCGGCGCTCGAACGAATAGAAGGCGACCTGCCGCACCACCGTGTTCAGCATGTCCTCGACCTTGGAGGCGAGCAGCGCCTTGCGCCGCGCGGGATCCTTGGCGTCGGCGAGCAGGCGGCGGAAGGTCAGCATCTCGCCGAACACGCTCGCCGTCTCGGCCAGCGTCAGCGGCGTCGGCGACATCAGCGCGCCCTGCCCGCCCGCCAGCACCTGATGGACGCCGTGGCCCAGTTCGTGGGCGAGCGTCATCACGTCGCGCGGCTTGCCGAGGTAATTGAGCAGCACGTACGGATGCGCGGAGGGAACGGTGGGGTGCGCGAAGGCGCCCGGCGCCTTGCCCGGCCGCGTCGGCGCGTCGATCCAGCCGCGTTCGAAGAAGCGGCCGGCGATCTCGGCCATCTCGGGCGCGAAGCCGCGATAAGCCGACAGCACGGCGTCGCGCGCCTGCGTCCACGTGTATGTCTTCTGCGGCACCCGCGGCAGCGGCGCGTTGCGGTCCCAATGGTCGAGCCTGTCCTTGCCGAACCAGCGCGCCTTCATCGCGTAATAGCGGTGCGACAGGCGCGGATGGGCGGCTTCCACCGCGTCGGCGAGCGCGTCGACGACCCCGGGCTCGACGCGGTTGGCGAGGTGGCGGCTGTCGGCGGGATCGGCGAACTTGCGCCAGCGGTTCGAGATCTCGAGGTCCTTGGCGAGGGTGTTGGTGACGAGCGCGAACGTGCGCCGACGCGACTTCAGCCCCTCGCCCAGCGCGCGCGCCGCGTCCTTGCGCACGGCGCCGTCCTCGTCCTGCATCAGGCCGAGCAGCGGCTCGATGGCGAGTTCGCCGCGCTTGGTCTTGAATCGCAGGTCGGCGATCGTGTCGTCGAACAGCCGATTCCACGCCGTGCGGCCGGTGACCGCCTTTTCCTGGAACAGGCGCTCCGCCTCGTCGGAGAGCTGGTGGGGACGCTCCTTGCGCAGGTCCTCGATCCA
>JAGWKJ010000396.1 GCA_028865375.1 Hyphomicrobiales bacterium
CACGGCGAAAGCCTCGTCGAAATGGCCTTCGATCGAGGCCGGTCCGAACGCGGGATTGGTGGCGACGATCTCGGTTCCGGGCCCGGCGGCGGCGCGCGCCGCGGCCTCGACCTTCGCCGTCATCGAGGCCGTCGTGTTGGGGTTGACGAGATGGATGCGCAGGACGCCTCCGGGGCTCACGACGCGCGCCCGCCGGCGCGGCGGCGGCCGAGCGCGAACGCCGCCAGCGCCAGTCCGATCACGAGCAGCGACACCGCGGTCGTCGCCGTGCCGAGCGCATAGATCACCGGCGTCGTCACCGTCGTCGTGAGGCCCTCCAGCGTCAACGGCAGCGTGTTGGCGGACCCGACCGCTTGGCTCGACCGCGCGATTTCGTCCCAGGACAGCGTGAAGCCGAGCAGCGCGATGCCGAGCACCGCGGGCGCGATCAGCGGCAGCGTGACGTGGCGGAACGTCTGCCACGGCGTCGCGCCGAGGTCGCGCGCGGCCTCCTCGTAGGACGGATCGAACCGATTGAAGACCGCGAAGGTGATCAGCACGCCGAACGGCAGCGTCCAGGTGAGCTGGGCGCCGAGGCCCGACGTGAACAGGCCCATCAGGGTCTGGAAATTGTCGCCGATCCAGTTGCCGGCCGCGCCGAGCGCGTCCGCCAAAGGCCCGCCGCCGCCCTCGCCGAACCGCCCGGCCAGCGCGTCGCCGACCGCGGAAACCGCCTTGTTGGCGAGGTTGAACTCCAGCGCCACGCCCAGAGAGACGACGATGGAGGGCAGGATCAGGCTCGCCACGGCGACGTAGAAGAGCGCGCCCGCGCCGCGGAACCCACGGCGGAAGGCGAGCCCTGCCATCACCGAAATCGTCGTCGTCAGGACGCTGACGACCGCGGCCAACCGCGCCGAATTCCAGATCGCGCCGCCGACGTCGGGCAATCCGGCCCCGCGCCACAGCGCGCGATACCAATGCAGTGAGGGGCCGTCGAAGGGCAGGGTGAGGCCGCCTTGCGGCCCTTGGAAGGACAACGCCAGGATCGTCAGCGTCGGGCCATAGAGGAAGACGACGTAGGCGGCGAACAGCGCGCCGGTCGTCCAGAAGGCCGCGCCGCGCGCCTCGCGCATCTCAGAGCTCCCGGCGGATGTCGACGACGCGCACGAGCGCCGCGATCATCAGCATCACGAAGGCGAGAAGCAGCATCGCGTCGGCGGCCGCGATGGGGAATTGGAGGGCGTCGATCTGGGTCTGGATCGTCTTGCCCGCCGAGGCGATCTGTTCGCCGCCCATCAGGCCCACCGTGACGTAGTCCCCCATCACGATCGTGACGACGAAGATCGAGCCGATGGCGAAGCCGCTCTTGCTCAACGGCGCGACGACGTGGCGGACGGTCTGGAGCCAGCCGGCGCCGGCGTCGCGGGCCGCTTCGATCAGCGAGCGGTCGATGCGCGCCATCGAGTTGATGAGCGGCACGATCATGAACACCGTGTCGAGATGCACCATGGCGAGCAGAACCGAAAACCGCGAGTAGAGCAGCCATTCCTGCGGCCGGTCGACGAGATGCAGCGCGAGCAGCGCTTGGTTGAGCGCGCCGTTGCGCCCGAGCAGGGGAATCCACGACACCATGCGGATCACGTTCGAGGTCCAGAACGGGATCGTGCACAGCACTCCCAGCGCAAAACGCGCCCGCGCGCTCCGCACCTCGAACACGAGGAAGTAGGCGACGCAGAAACCGAGCGCGAGCGAGATCGCCCAAGTGGCGGCACAAAAGGAGAGCGTCGACAGATAGGTCGACGCGACGACGCAGGTCCCCCCGCCGACGCATCCGTCGAAAATGCCGCGGTAATTGTCGAGCCGGAAGGCGGGCGAGATCGAATAACCGGTGTAGGTCCAGAAGCTGACCGCGCCGGTGATCAGCAGCGGCAGTACGAAGAACGCGAAGAGGACCGCCGCCAGCGGCAGCGCGAGCCATCCGGCTCCGCGCGCGGCGGC
>JAGWKJ010000072.1 GCA_028865375.1 Hyphomicrobiales bacterium
GCGCCGGGGCCCGCGCGCACGCGTGAACGCGGTCAGTGCGCGGCGGCCCGCGCGGCCTGCGGCAGCGATATGCTGACCCGCGCGCCCGCGCCGCGCCGCGAGGCGACGCGCAATTCCCCGCCGTGCAGCTCGGTCAGCGCGCGCGCGATCGCCAGCCCCAGCCCGAAACCGCGCGTCCCGTTTTCGAGCGCCGCGCCCGCGTGCTCGAACGGGCGGCCGAGCCCTTCCAGCCTTTCGGCCGCGATGCCGCAGCCGTTGTCCTCGACCACGAACACCACTTCGCCTTCGTGCGCCTCGGCCCGCGCGCGCACGGTTCCGCCTTCGGGCGTGAACTTCACGGCGTTGCCCACCACCGATTCCAGGATGCGCTCGACCGCGCGGGGATCGGCGCGAAGGGCGGTCGCGCCGCCGCCGAACTCGACGGCGACGCCCTTGGCGCGCGCGACCGGCCCGATGTCGCGGGCGACCTTTTCCCAGGCCGCGTCCAACGCGAAGGACCGCAGGTCGAGCCGCGCGCGGCCGGAATCGAGCGTGGTGAATTCCAGCACGTCCTCGACGAATTGCGACAGCCTGAGCCCGCTCTCGTGGATGTGCGCGCAATAGTCGAGGTAGCGGCGCGCGCCCAGCGGCCCCAGCGTCTCCAGCCGCATCATCTCCGAAAAGCCGACGATGGCGTTGAGCGGCGTGCGCAGCTCGTGGCCGATGTGGTCGAGGAACTCCGACTTGGCGCGGTTGGCGGCTTCGGCGGCCGATTTCTGTTCGAGGTGGAGCTCGGCGAGCTCGGCGAGCTGCTGGGCCTGGCGTTCGAGCAGGCGGCGTGCGCGTTCCGCGTCGCCGACGCTGGCGACGAGCCGTCGGCGCGATTCCTCGAGCTCGGTCTCGTGGCGCTTTAGCGCGGTGATGTCGGCGCCGAAGAAGACGTGGCCGCCCTCGCGCGTGGGTTTCTCGCTGAACTGGAGCCAGCGGCCGTCGGGCGCGCGGGCGACGAACTGGCGGGCGCCGTCGGGGCCGGGTTCGGCGCGGTCGGCGGCGCGCTCGGCGAGCGTCGCGTAGATCGCGACCGGGTCGGCGGTCGGATCGCCGCACAGGCCGTGGTAGGTCGCGTTGGCGAGCACCAGGCCGCCGTCCGCGTCCCACAGCGCGAACGGCTGGTCGACGCCCTCGACCGCCTCGCGCAGGCGCATGTCGGCCCGGGCCCGTTCGCGTTCGAGGCGCAGTTCGACGCCGACGTCGACCACGATTCCCACGATGCGGCGCGGCGCGCCGTCGCCGTCCCGCGTGGCCTCGAGCCGCGCGCGCAGCGCCCGCCAGCCGCCGTCGGCCGCCCGCATTCGCAGGTTGGCCTCGATCGGCTCGCCGAAGGAGGCCGTCGCGGCGGCGAGCAGCGTCGCCGGGTCGGCGTCCTCGGGGTGCAGCAATTCGGCGAAGCGCGCGGCGGAGACGTGGTCGCCGTCCGGCTCCATGCCGAGCAATTCGTACATCGAGGCCGACCAATAGAGGCGGCCGCGCGCGACGTCCCAGTCCCACAGGCCGCAGCGCCCGCAGCTCAACGCGCGCTCGACGCGTCCGAACAGGCCGCGCGCGCGCCGCTCCGTGGCCCGGGCGCGCCGCCGCTCGGACAAACCGACGGCGATCGCCAGCACGATCGCGCAGACGGCGGCGCCGGCGGCCACGCGCGCCTCGAAAGGGACGTCCCGTCCCCACGTGGCGGCGAGCGCGGCGGCGCCGGCGGTCGCGGCCAGCGCGCCGAACGCCGCCGCGGTCCCCGCGAGGCCTTCCGCGCCGCGCCCGAGCGCGGACATGCGTTCCCTGGACGCGCGAAGCGCCATGAGCCTCTTCCCCCCGTCACGCGGATTGAGCGACCCGGCGATAGCCCCGCAACGCGCCGAATCACGACGATAAGAATCCCCTCGGGACTCTTTGTCCAGAGGTTGCGGAATCCTTACCGAAAATAAATCGGCGTCGAATTCGCGCGCCGCGTGCTTCGGCGCCGGAGGGCGCGCGTCGCGAGTCCCGAGGCGCGCTCAGGCGAGCGCGCGCGTCACGATGTCGGTCGAGTCGAGGGACAGGCCGGGCGTGGCGGCGATGGCGCGCAGCGCGGATTCGGCGGCCGCGCGGCGGACCGGCTCCAGCCTGCGCCAGCTGCGGAACGCGCCCAGCAGGCGCGCGGCGAGCTGGGGGTTGCGGCCGTCGATGGCCACCGCGCGCTCGGCGAGGAAGCGATAGCCGGCGCCGTCCGCGCGGTTGAACTGCGTCGGGTTTCCCGCGAACGCGCCCACCAGCGCGCGCACCCGGTTCGGATTGCCCGGCGCGTAAGCGGGATGACGTTCGAGCCGCTCGACGCGCGCGAGCGTGTCGGGTTCTCCGATGCCGGCCTGGACGGAAAGCCATTTGTCCAGCGTCAGCGCGTCGCCCTCGTAACGCGTGGCGAAGGCGTCGAGCGCCGCCTCGCGCCGGGCGCCGGGCAGCGCGCACAGCGCCGCCAAGGCGCCGAAGCGCTCGGTCATGTTGTCGGCGGCCTCGAAGGCGGCGAGCGCGCGCGCGCCGCCGTCCTCCGGGTCCGCCGCCGCGATCCAGTCGAGCGCGGCCAGCCGCAAGGCGCGGCGTCCCGCCGAGGCGGCGTCGGGCGAATAGGGTCCCGCCGACGCGCCCGCCGCGAAGGCCTCGCGCGACGCCCCGAGGTTCGGCCGCGCGACCTCGGCCCGCAACGCGAGCCTCGCCGCGCGCACGGCGTCGGGGTCGATGTCGCCGGGCAGTTCGCGCGCGAGGTCGGATTCGCCGGGCAGGGCGAGCATCAGCGCGGCGAACGCCGGATCGATGGCGCCCGCCTTGGCTTGCGCGAACACCTCGCCGAACGCGGCGGCGACGCCCTCGGCCGACGCGTCGCCGCTCCCCGTCACGCGCGAGACGAGGATCTCGGTGGCCACCGTCTGGGCGGCGTTCCAGCGGCTGACCGGATCGCGGTCCTTGGCCATCAGCCGCAGCCGGTCTGCGCGCGTCGCGTCGTCGACGATGCGCACCGGCGCCGAGAAGCCGCGCATCAGCGAGATCGCCGGCCGTTCGGCCACGTCCTCGAACGTCAGGTCGAGCGCCGCGCCCGCGAACTCGAACGTGCCGCGCGCCGCCTGGCGGGCGAGCGCGTCGTCGCCGCCGGCGACCTTCAAGGGAAGGTCGCGGCCGTCGGCGCCCACGAGGCCGAGCGCCACCGGCATGACCAAGGGCGCTTTGTCGGGCTGGCCCGGCGTCGGCGCGGTCTCCTGTCCGAGGCGCAGCGTCAGCCGCCGCGAGGCCGGATCGTATGTCGCCCGCGACGTCACCTTCGGCGTGCCGGCCTGCGAATACCAGCGCATGAAGCCGGAGAGGTCGCGCCCCGAGGCGTCCGCGAAGCAGCCGATGAAATCCTCGACCGTCGCGGCCGTGCCGTCGCAGCGGCGGAAATAGAGGTCGAGTCCGGCGGCGAAGGCGCGTTCTCCGATCAGCGCGCGCAACATGCGCACGACCTCGGCGCCCTTTTCGTAGACGGTGGCGGTGTAGAAGTTGTTGATCTCGGCGTAGGCGTCGGGCCGCACCGGATGGGCGAGCGGCCCGGCGTCCTCGGGGAACTGGGTCGCGCGCAGCGCCCGCACGTCGGCGATCCGCTTCACCGCGCGCGAGCGCTGGTCGGACGTGAACTCCTGGTCGCGGAAGACGGTGAGGCCTTCCTTCAGGCAGAGCTGGAACCAGTCGCGGCAGGTGATGCGGTTGCCGGTCCAATTGTGGAAATATTCGTGGCCGACGATCGCCTCGACGTTGGCGTAGTCGCCGTCGGTCGCGGTCTCGGGCGACACGAGCACGTATTTGTCGTTGAAGACGTTGAGGCCCTTGTTCTCCATCGCGCCCATGTTGAAGTCGGAGACGGCGACGAGGTTGAAGACGTCGAGGTCGTATTCGCGGCCGAAGACGCGCTCGTCGAATTCCATCGAGCGCTTGATGGCGTCGAGCGCATAGCGCGCGCGCGCGCCCTTGCCGCGCTCGACCAGCACGGCGACGCGCACGGACCGGCCGGAGCGCGTGACGAAGCCGTCGGCGACTTCTTCGAGATCGCCGGCGACCAACGCGAACAGGTAGCAAGGCTTGGGGTGCGGGTCGTCCCAGATCGCAAAGTGCCGTCCGCCCGGCAGCTCGCCCGCCTCGACGGGGTTGCCGTTGCCCAGCAGCGTCGGCGCCTCTCGGCGATCGGCCTCGATGCGCGTCACGTAGGTCGAGAGCACGTCGGGCCGGTCCGGGAAATAGGTGATGCGGCGGAAGCCCTCGGCCTCGCATTGCGTGCAATAGATCGGCCCCGAGCGGTAAAGCCCCATCAGCTTGGTGTTGGCCGACGGATCGAGGCGGGTCTCGACTTCGAGTTCGAACGGCGAGGACGGCGGATCGCGCAGGACGAGCCCGTCGGGGCCGATCCACGACGCGTCGGGCGCGAGCCCGCGGCCGTCGAGCGCGACGCGGACCGGAACGAGGCCGTCGCCGTCGAGCTTCAGCGGCGCGCCGGGTGCGACCGCCGGGTTGGGCCGGATCGAAAGCTTGGCGACGACGCGCGTCGCGGCTCGATCGAGCGAGACGTCGAGCCGCACGCGGTCGACGAGGAAATCGGGAGGCCGATAGTCGGCGAGCAGGATGCGGGGCGGGGATTCGGTGCGCATGGTCGCCTTATAGCCTTGAAAAGGAGGAGCGGCGTCATCCGCGGCGTCGCGGTTCGGCGTGTCCCACGATCCGCGCGACGCCGGGATAGGCGCGGCGCACCGCGGTCTCCACCGCGTCGACCGCGGCATGGACGCTGGCCACGTCGAGCGCGCCGTCGGCGCGGCAATGCCAGTTGACGATCAGGCCGGCCGGCGTCGAGCGCACGCGCACGTCGTGGACGTCGGCCAGCGCGCCGCCCGTCGCGGCCCGCGCGGCCAGCGCGCGCCCGATCTCCTCGCGCAAGGCGGCGGGCGCCGCGGCGCCTTCGAGCGGTTCGACCTCGCGCGGCTCGATGTGGGTCTCGACCTCGGCGCCCGTGTCGCCGGCGATCGCCTCTTCGAGGCGGGTGGCGATCGCGTGGGCGCGTTCGAGCGCCATGCGGCCGTCGACCTCGATGTCGAGCGAGACCGAGCGCGCGCCCTCCGCGCCGTGCTGGACGGTGACGTGGTGGGCCGGCGCGCCGTGCATCGCGGCCACCAGGAGCGTGCGTTCGATCAGCGTCTCGTCGTCGAGCTCGCGCGGCTCGGCGACCAGCGTCACGTCGGCTTCGGGCGCGGCGGCGGCGATCCGTGCGAGCGCGTCCTCCTTCAACGCGAGCACGTCGGGCAGCGGCATCGTGCGCGAAACCGCGAACTTCGCCTCCCCGATCACGCGCGGCCCCACGCGGCGCAAGCGGACGCTTTCGACGCGCGCGACGCCCGGCGCCGTGCGAAGGGCGTCGCGGATGCGCCGGGCGGCGTCGGTCGGGGCGGCGTCGATCAGCGTGTCGATCGTGCGGCGGCCGAGCCGCCAGCCCGCCACCGCGATGAAGCAGGCGACGCCCACCGCCGCCAGCGCGTCGCCGCGCAGGAAGCCGAGGCCCGTCGCCAGCACGCCGGCGAGCGTCAGGCCGGAGGATATGAAGTCGCTCGAAAAGTGCAGCGCGTCGGCCGCCAGCGCGTCGCTGCCGTGCGCCTTGGCCACTTTCGACAGGCCGCGCCAGCGCGCGAAATCCACCGCCATCGAGACCACGAGCGTGGCGGCGGCCAGCGCGATCGCGTCGAGCCTTTCGGGCGGCGAGAAGAACCGGCGCACGGCGGCGAACAGCACCGCCGCGGCGAGCGCGACGAGAAGGCCCGTCTCGGCCAGCGCCGCGACGGCCTCGATCTTGCCGTGGCCGAACGGATGCTCGTCGTCGGCCGGACGGTCCGCCTCGCGCACGGCGAACAAGGTGAGTGCGGTCGCCGCGACGTCGAGCGCCGCGTGGCCGGCCTCCGACAGCAGCGCCAGCGAACCGGAAGCGAGGCCGGCCGCCAACTTCGCGAACGCCAGC
This sequence comes from Hyphomicrobiales bacterium, assembly GCA_028865375.1. GTDB lineage: Bacteria > Pseudomonadota > Alphaproteobacteria > Rhizobiales > Beijerinckiaceae > JAGWKJ01. The sequence goes on from JAGWKJ010000072.1 coordinate 6,029, forward strand.
GCCGCGCTCGCCAGCAGCGAGGCGGTCGCGGCCTTTTGTTTTTCTCCCGCGGCGGTCAATGCGCTCGCCCTTCTTGGAAGGGACAAGCGGCTCCGGGCGCGCTATCCTCGCGCCCGTCAGCCGCCGTCCCGGGGTTCCCCATGCGATACTTGCACACGATGATCCGCGTCACCGACCTCGACGCGTCCGTCACGTTCTTCCGCGACGTGCTGGGCATGATCGAGGTGCGGCGTTCCGTCAACGAGAAGGCGCGTTACACGCTCGTCTTCTTCGCCGCGCCGAAGGACCTCGACGGCGCCAAGGCCAAGGACGCGCCCCTGGTCGAGCTCACCTACAATTGGGATCCCGAGGCCTATTCGGGCGGCCGCAATTTCGGCCATCTGGCCTATCGCGTCGACGACATCTACGGTTATTGCGCCCGCTTGGCGAAGGCCGGCGTGACGATCAACCGCCCTCCGCGCGACGGCAACATGGCCTTCATCCGCACGCCGGACGGAATCTCCATCGAATTGCTGCAGGAAGGCGCGCCCAAGCCGGTCGCCGAGCCTTGGGCGTCGATGCCCAACGTCGGGACCTGGTGATGCCGGCCCCCCTCGCCATGCCCGAGGGGATATGCTATCGCCCGGACGGATTTGGGCGAAAGCGGGCCTCGGCCTCCGCGCCGCGCGCGGTCGCATCGCAGGTCCGCCGAATTGAAACCGAATTGAGGGGAACCATCGTATGAGCGACGTCGCCGACCGCGTGAAGAAGATCGTCGTCGAGCACCTCGGCGTGGACGCCGAAAAGGTCGTCCCGACCGCCAACTTCATCGAGGACCTCGGAGCGGATTCGCTCGACACGGTCGAACTCGTGATGGCGTTCGAGGAGGAGTTCGGGGTCGAGATCCCCGACGACCAAGCCGAGCACATCGTCACGGTGGGCGACGCGGTGAAATTCCTCGAGCAGCACGCCGCCGCCAAGTCCGCGTGAAGCGCCGGCGTGGCAATTCCGCTTGATCGGCCTGGTCGCGGAACTCGGATGATTTGCGGGGGTCGGCGAAGGCCGGCCCCCGTTTTGCGACTTGCCTTGCGACCTGACCGGTCGCGGGCGGGACAGGCGCGGGGGCGGGCATGAGGCGGGTCGTCGTTACGGGTCTTGGCATGGTGTCGCCGCTCGCCTGCGGCGTCGAACCGACGTGGAAGCGCCTGCTGGCCGGCGAAAACGGGGCAGGCCCGGCGAGCGGCTTCGAGACCTCGGACCTACCCTGCAAGATCGCCTGCCAGGTGCCGCGCGGCGACGGGCCGGACCAATTCCGGCCCGACGAATGGATGGACCCGCGCGAGCAGCGCCGGGTCGACGACTTCATCGTCTATGCGATGGCGGCGGCGACCCAGGCGTTGCGGGACGCGGATTGGGCGCCCGCGACGGAAGGCCAGCGTTGCGCGACCGGCACGATGATCGGCTCGGGCATCGGCGGCATCGGCGGCATCGCCGACGCGGCGCTGTTGCTGGCCGACAAGGGGCCGCGGCGGATTTCGCCGTTCTTCATTCCGGGCCGGCTCATCAACTTGGCCAGCGGCTACGTGTCCATCGCACACGGGCTGAAGGGGCCCAACCATTCCGTCGTCACCGCCTGTTCGACCGGCGCGCACGCGATCGGCGACGCAGGCCGGTTGATCGCGCTCGGCGACGCCGACGTGATGGTGGCCGGCGGCGCCGAATCGGCGGTCAACCGCCTGTCGCTGGCCGGCTTCGCGGCGCTGCGCGCGCTCTCGACGGCCTTCAACGACGACCCCAAGCGGGCGTCGCGCCCGTACGACCGGGATCGCGACGGCTTCGTGATGGGCGAGGGGGCCGGCTGCGTGGTTCTGGAAGAACTCGGTCACGCGAAGGCGCGCGGCGCGCGCATCTACGCGGAACTCGTCGGCTACGGGCTGTCGGGAGACGCCTTTCACATCACCGCGCCCTCGCCCGACGGCGACGGCGCGTTCCGTTCGATGTCGGCGGCGCTCAAGCGCGCCGGCGTCGCGCCGGCCGAGGTCGGCTACGTCAACGCGCACGGCACCTCGACGATGGCCGACGAGATCGAGCTCAAGGCGGTCGAGCGACTGATGGGCGACGCCGCGGAAGGGCTCACGATGTCCTCGACCAAATCGGCGATCGGCCACCTGCTGGGGGCCGCCGGCGCGGTGGAGGCGATCTTCTCCGTGCTCGCGATCCGCGACGGCGTCGCGCCCCCGACGCTCAACCTCGACAATCCATCCGTCGAGACGAAGATCGACCTCGTGCCCAAGGCCGCGAAGAAGAAGGACATCGCGATCGCGCTGTCCAATTCCTTCGGTTTCGGCGGCACCAACGCTTCGGTCGTTTTCCGCCGCGTCGAATGAGCGCGGCGGTTCCGTCGCGCGCCGCCATCGGCTAATCTGCGGCCGGCGCTTCGGCGCCCGATCGCCGGACGGAGCGCATGACGGACATTGCATTCGAATCGGCGCCGCAATCCGCGCCGCAAGCCCCCCCTGCGACGGGCGCGGCTGGCGCGACCCGGGAGACCAAGGCGCCAAGACCGCCGCGGCGGCGCAGGGGCGGCGGCCGGCTGTCGTTCCTCAGCGCGCTGCTGACGTTCTCGCTCGTGGTGGCGATCGCCGCCATAGTCGGCGTCGTCTACGTCGAGAATCTCGCCGACGCGCCCGGTCCGCTGGCCGACAAGAAGACGGTGTTCATCCCGCCGCGGTCCTATCACGCCGACCTCGTGGCCAAGCTGCAAACCGAGGGCGTGATCGACAGTCCCTATTGGTTCGAGGCGGTCATCCTGCTCGACGGCGCGCGCGGCAAGCTGAAGGCGGGCGAATACGAATTCGCCAAGGGCGCGACGATGCGCCAGGTCGAGCGCACGCTCGTGGAGGGCAAGGTGGTCCTCCACGAAATCAACGTGCCCGAAGGCATGACGAGCCAGCAGGCGTTCGAGCGCGTGAACGCCGACCAATTCCTGTCGGGATCGGTGGCGGCGATTCCGGCCGAGGGATCGCTGCTTCCCGACACCTACAAGTTCACGCGCGGATTCCCGCGCGCGCGGCTGATGGCCAAGATGGCCGCCGCGCAACGCGCGATGGTCGACAAGATCTGGGCGGGTCGCGACCCGTCGGTTCCGTTGGCCTCGCCGCTTGAAATGGTGACGTTGGCCTCGATCGTCGAGAAGGAAACCGGCAAGCGTGACGAGCGGCCCCACGTCGCCTCGGTGTTCTACAACCGCCTGCGCCTCAAGATGCGGCTCGAGACCGACCCGACGGTGGTCTATGGCCTCGTCGGCGGCAAGGGCGTGCTGGGCCATCGCCTGACCAAGGCGGACCTCGCGCAAGCGACGCCCTACAACACCTACCTCATCCCGGGCCTGCCGCCCGGGCCGATCGCCAATCCGGGCCGCGCCGCGTTGGAAGCGGTCGCCCATCCGATGCAGACGAAGGACCTGTATTTCGTCGCCGACGGCACGGGAGGGCATGCGTTCGCGGCGACGTTGAAGGACCATCTCGCCAACGTCGCCAAATGGCGCGCGATCCGCGACGCGCAGCCCGCGCCGGCCGACGGGCAAC
>JAGWKJ010000397.1 GCA_028865375.1 Hyphomicrobiales bacterium
GATCCCGCGCGCGCGCTCGTCTTCGCCGGGGACGCCGCGTGAGCGCGTCGCTCGCCGCCGTGCCGCCGGTCCCGCTCGGCCGGCGCCTCGCCGCGCGCGGGCTCGACGGGGCGACCGCGCTCGCCGCGCCCGCCGCGGCTCTCTCGCTCGCGCTGTTCGTCTATCCGTTCGTCGACGGCCTGTGGCTGTCGTTCCATCCCAAGACGGGGGGGCCGCTGGCCGCCTATGCCGCGTTCTTTTCCGATCCGTTCCAATGGCGCACGCTGCCCACCACGCTTTGGATCGCGCTGCCGGTGACGGTCTTCAACCTGCTTGTCGCGGTGCCGGTCTCGCTGCGCGTGCGACACATGGCCAATCCGCGCCTGTTCACCACCGTGCTCGTGGTGCCGATCACGCTGGGCACGGTGCTGGTCGCCGAAGGGATGCTGAACTATTTCGGGCCCCAGGGCTGGTTCAACCGCACGCTGATGGCGCTGCATCTCGTGTCGTCGCCGGTGCGCCTGGTGCAGAACTACTGGGGCGTCGTGCTGTCGCTCGTCGTCACCGGCTTCCCGTTCACGTTCCTGCTGACGCTGGCGCAGGCGACCGGCATCGATCCCGCGCTGGAGCGCGCCGCCGCCACGCTCGGCGCCGACGCGCGCGCGCGCTTCCGCGCCGTGCTTTTGCCGCTGATGGCGCCTGGGCTGGCGATCAATTTCTGCCTGTCGTTCGTGCAGGCGTTCTCGGTGTTCCCGACCGCGGTGCTGCTCGGCGCGCCGGCGGGCGCCACGCGCGTGATCTCGATCGCCGCCTACCAGGCCGCCTACGAACGCTACGACTATCCGCTGGCGAGCGCGATCGCGGTCGTCATGGCGGGTGCGCAATTGCTGGTGGTGGCGATCATGCTGGCGCTGCGCGGCTTCGCCTATCGCGGCCCGACGGGCGGGGGAAAGGGCTGAGCCATGGTCTCTTCGACCTCCACGCCGGGCGCCCGGCTCTGGAACGGCGCGGTGGCGCTGTTCATGGCGTTCTTCACGCTCAACGTCGCGGGCGTCGTCGCCGCGGTCGTCGTCAGCAGCCTGTCGACGCGCTGGCTCGGCACGTGGCTGCCGACCGGCTGGACGACGCATTGGTACGCCTCGGCCTGGGACGAGTTCCAGCTCGGCGACGTGCTGACGACGACCTTCGAAGTCGCCTTCGCCGTCGTGCTGCTGTCCGGCCTGCTCGGCGTGCCGGCCGGCTACGCGCTGGCGCGGCGCGAGTTCCCCGGCAAGCGCGCGGTCATGCTGCTGTTCCTGCTGCCGCTGCTGGCGCCGCCGGTGACCTACGGCATCCCGCTGGCCACCGCGCTCTACCGCGTGGGCGTCGGCGGCACGCTGTGGGGCGTGATCCTCGCCAACCTCGTGCCGGCCGTGCCCTTCGTGGTGCTGGTGATGGCGCCCTTCGTCGAGCAGATCGACCCCAAGCTCGAAGCCGCCGCGCGCGTGTTCGGCGCCGGGCGGCTGCGCCTGTTCGTCCACGTGCTGATCCCGCTGCTGGCGCCGGGCGCGCTGGCGGCGCTGATCCTCGTGCTGGTGCGCACGATCGCGAGCTTCGAGCTGACGTTCTTCACGGCCGGCGCCGACAGCCAGACGCTGGTCGTGGCGCTCTATTACGCGGTGTTCGCGGCCGGCGTGCGCGCCACGCAGTCGATCGACGCGATGGCGGTCGTCTACATGGTGGCGTCGCTCGCCTGGCTGCTGGTCGCGCTGCGCTTCGTCGACCCGACGCAGATCGTGGGGCGGCCGCGCAAGGCGGCGTGACGCCCCTCAGGGCCGGATGACGCTTCTTCGAATCGTCATCCCGCCCTTGGTCTTCGATCGAGCGCGATCTCGTCCGAAAACCGGCCTCCACTTTTCGGGATCGCGCTCACGGCATCGCCATGCCGCCGTTGACGTGCAGCGTCTGGCCGGTGACGTAGCCTCCTTCCGCGCTGGCGAGATAGACGACCG
>JAGWKJ010000398.1 GCA_028865375.1 Hyphomicrobiales bacterium
AAGGAATACCAGCGGATGCGCGACGCCTCGATCGCGGTGCTGCGCGAGATCGGCGTCGAGACCGGCGGCTCCAACGTGCAGTTCGCCATCGACCCGGCCGACGGCCGCATGGTGGTGATCGAGATGAACCCGCGCGTGTCGCGCTCCTCGGCGCTGGCCTCCAAGGCGACCGGATTCCCGATCGCCAAGGTCGCCGCCAAGCTCGCGGTCGGCTACACGCTCGACGAAGTCGCCAACGACATCACCGGCGGCGCGACGCCCGCCTCCTTCGAGCCGACCATCGACTACGTCGTCGTCAAGATCCCGCGCTTCGCGTTCGAGAAGTTCCCCGGCGCCGACCCGACGCTGACCACCGCCATGAAGTCGGTCGGCGAAGCGATGGCGATCGGCCGCACCTTCGCCGAATCGCTGCAGAAGGCGCTGCGCTCGCTGGAGACCGGGCTGACCGGCCTCGACGAGGCGCAGATCGACGGGCTCGGGCTCGGCGACGACCGCAACGCGCTGCGCGCGGCGATCGCGCGGCCGACGCCCGACCGCCTGCTCTACGTCGCCGAGGCGCTGCGCCGGGGCATGTCCGTGGCGGAAGTCCACGAAGCGAGCAAGATCGACCCGTGGTTCCTCGAACGCATCGCCGAGATCGTGGCGCTGGAGGCGCGCGTGCGCGCCCACGGCCTGCCCGCCGACGCGGCGAACCTGCGCGCGCTGAAGGCGGCCGGCTTCTCCGACCAGCGGCTGGGCGCGCTCGCGGGGCTCGCCGAGGCCGACGTCGCCAAGCGGCGCAAGGCGCTCGGCGTGACGCCGGTCTTCAAGCGCATCGACACCTGCGCGGCCGAGTTCGCCGCGCCCACCGCCTACATGTATTCGACCTACGAGGCGCCGTTCGCCGGCGCGGCGTCCTGCGAGGCGGCGCCGTCGGGCAAGCGCAAGATCGTCATCCTGGGCGGCGGGCCCAACCGCATCGGGCAGGGCATCGAGTTCGACTATTGCTGCTGCCACGCCTGCTTCGCGCTGCACGAGGCGGGCTACGAGACCATCATGGTCAATTGCAACCCGGAGACGGTCTCGACCGACTTCGACACGTCCGACCGGCTCTATTTCGAGCCGCTGACGGCCGAGGACGTCGGCGCGATCCTCGACCGCGAGCGGGAGGCCGGCACGCTGGTCGGCGTGATCGTGCAGTTCGGCGGCCAGACGCCCCTCAAGCTCGCGCACGCGCTCGAACAGGCCGGCGCGCCGATCCTCGGCACTTCGGTCGATTCGATCGACCTCGCCGAGGACCGCGACCGCTTCAAGCGCCTCCTCGACAAGCTCGGCCTGCGCCAGCCCAAGAACGGCATCGCCTATTCTGTCGAGCAGGCGCGTCTCGTGGCCGCCGACCTCGGCCTGCCGCTCGTGGTGCGCCCGTCCTACGTGCTGGGCGGCCGCGCGATGGCGATCATCCAGGACGACAAGTCGTTCGACGATTACCTGCTGGGCACGCTGCCGGGCCTCGTGCCCGCCGACGTCAAGGCGCGCTATCCCAACGACAAGACCGGCCAGATCAACACCGTGCTGGGCAAGAACCCGCTGTTGTTCGACCGCTACCTCTCCGACGCCGTCGAGGTCGACGTCGACGCGCTCTGCGATGGCAAGACGGTGTTCGTCGCCGGCGTGATGGAGCATATCGAGGAGGCGGGCATCCACTCCGGCGACAGCGCCTGTTCGCTGCCGGCCCGCTCGCTCAGCCCCGAGACGATCGCCAGGCTCGAGGCGGAGACCGCCAAGCTCGCGCTCGCGCTCGACGTCGGCGGCCTGATGAACGTGCAATATGCGCTCAAAGACGGCCAGATCTACGTGCTGGAGGTCAACCCCCGCGCCTCGCGCACGGTGCCGTTCGTCGCCAAGGTGATCGGCAAGCCGATCGCCAAGATCGCCAGCCGCGTGATGGCGGGCGAAAAGCTCGACTCCTTCGGGCTGGAGAAGGC
>JAGWKJ010000399.1 GCA_028865375.1 Hyphomicrobiales bacterium
TCGATGAACGGCGTCATGTTGATCTCGGCCATCGCGCCGTAGCGCGGCGTGCCGCGCCGGCGGCGGCCGCCGCCGCGCGTCGCGGCTCCGGGGGACGCGCCCATCGTCGCGCCTCAGGCCGCGCGGCCGCGGTCGGCGGCGATGTGCTGGTCGATCTGCCGCGACAGGATCGCGGAGAACTCGTCGGCGAAGGTCTCCATCCGCGCCTGCGCCTTGGCGATCGAGCCTTGCAGCGCGTTGTAGGCGATCAACGCGGGGATGGCGGCGAACAGGCCGAGCGCGGTCGCCAGCAAGGCCTCCGCGATGCCCGGCGCGACCACGGCCAGCGAGGTGTTCTTGGAGGCGGCGATCGACTGGAACGACGACATGATGCCCCACACCGTGCCGAACAGGCCGACGAACGGGCCGGCCGAAGCGACGCTGGCGAGCACCAGCATGTTGCGTTCGAGGCCCTCGACCTCGCGGGCGATCGACACGTCGAGCACCTTCTCGATGCGCGCGTGCAGGCCCATCACCGCCGACGTCGGCGCCTGGAACGAGCGCTTCCACTCGCGCATCGCCGAGATGAACAGCGTCTCCATGCCCGCGGTCTTGCGCGGCGCGAGCGTCGAGTAGAGCTCTTCGAGCGATTCGCCCGACCAGAAAATCTGCTCGAAGCGGTCCATCGTCTTCTGCACGCGGCCGAGCAGCATCTTCTTGTCGACGATGATCGACCAGCACCAAACGGACGCGCCGAGCAGGCCCAGCATCACCAGCTTCACCACGAAGCTCGCCGACCAGAACATCATGAAAATCGATTCCGAACCGCCGCCAGCGGCGGCGCTCGGGATGGCGGAGGGGTCCATCGTCGCGTCCTTGTCCGGCGATCCGCGCCCCCGGTCGGGAGGCGGACGGCCCATCGAGCCCAAATCGCGCCGGAATCCGCCGTTTATGCGGCCCGCCGCGGGTTTTTTTTCGCGGCGCTGCCATGCGCGAGCGGCGCTCCGCGCCGTCTTGCCACGGGATGGTTAACGCCGCGTGACCCTTAACGGCGCGTTACCGGGCGGATTTTGTCGCAAAACCGGAGGCAACCGGGTCGGTTTGCCGCCGCGCAGGCACGTGACCTTCACGGCGGCCTCGGCCAGCGTCGCCCCGCCGCGCATGATCCGCTGCGACATGTCGAGCGAAGCGCCGCCCGCGGCGGCGATCTTCGTCTCGACGACGAGCAGATCGTCCATTCGCGCCGGCGCGAGATAGTCGATGGCGAGCGAACGCACCGCGAACGCCAAGCCCTCGGCGAACAACGTCGCTTGGTCGAGGCCGAGCCGGCGCAGGAACTCGGTGCGTCCGCGCTCCATGAAACGCAGATGCGATGCGTGATAAACTACGCCGGAAAAGTCGGTGTCCTCGTAATAGACGCGGATTTCGAGACGATGCGCGTCATCCATCGGCGGCTCCATCGGTTTCCACCATCCGCGGCGGTGACAGCCAGATCAACAGGCCGCGCAGTCGACGGCCCGGGAAGATCGGCGCGAGCGCGTCGCGATAGGCCGCCATCTGTGCGAGGTATTGGGCCGGCGGCGCGCCGCCGGGCGGGCGGCCGGTCTTGAAGTCGGCGAACAGGACTTCGGTTTCGCCGACCGCGATGCGGTCGATGCGGCCCAGCAAGCGGGCGGGCGCTCCGTCGGGGCCCGTGATCGGGCCGGCGATCGCCACTTCGGCGCGGGCGTCGGGCCCGAACAAGGCGGCCGTCTCCGGCGCCGCGATCAGCCCGATGACGTCCTGCGCGATGCGCTCGCGCCGTTCGACCGGCAATGTCGCGCCGCGCAGCCCGAGCAAGCGCCGGGCCGCCGCCGCGCGCGCGCGCGCGGGAAGGGCGGGCAGGTGCTGCAACAATTCGTGCGCAAGCTGGCCCGCGAGCATGGCCAGCGCCGCCTCCGGCCCAGCCGGTTCGCGCGGCGCGGCCTCGACGCCGGCAAGCCGC
>JAGWKJ010000073.1 GCA_028865375.1 Hyphomicrobiales bacterium
GCCGCCTGCTCGCCGACGACGGGGTCATGCTGCTGCATTCCATCGGCGCCAGCGGACCGCCCGAGCCGACCAATCCTTGGATCGACCGGCACGTCTTCCCCGGCGGCTACATTCCCTCGCTGTCGGAGGTGCTGCCCGCGATCGAACGGGCGGGCCTCTACGTCACCGACGTCGAGATCCTGCGCTTGCACTACGCCGACACGCTCGCGGAGTGGCGCCGGCGCTTCCGCGCGCGGATGGACGAGGCGCGCGCGTTGCGCGACGGACGCTTCTGCCGGATGTGGGACTTCTATCTCTGCGCCGCCGAGGCCGCGTTCCGCGTGTTCGGCCACATGGTGTTCCAGATCCAGATCGCCAAGTCGCAGTCGGTCGTGCCGCGCACGCGCGACTATCTCGCAGCGGCCGAGGACGAGCTTCGCCGCCGCGAGGGCGAAGGAGGCGGCGAGGGATACAGGCTCGCCGGCGAATAGACGTGCCGCGCGCCGACGATTCCGCGCCCAATTCCGGCCCGCCGTTCGCCGACGTGAACCTGTTCGCGGGCGACCGCCCGCTGCGAGACGCCGCGGCGCGGTCGGGGCTCGATGCGCGCGCGCTGTCGGAGGCCGGCGCTTTCTACGGGTCCGCCGAAACGATGGATCTCGGCCGGCAGGCCAACGAGAATCCGCCCAAGCTCCGGCTCGTCGATCCCCAGGGAACGAGGCTCGACGCGGTCGAGTATCACCCCGCCTATCACGCGCTGATGGCCCATGGCGCGTCGCTCGGCCTGCACGGATCGAGCTGGGAGGCGGCGGCGGCCGGCGGCGCGCCGGCGCCGTGCGGGCAGGGCGCGCGCGCCGCATTGGTTTGGCGCGCGGTGCAGGCGGAAGCCGGCCACATGTGCCCGCTCACGATGACCCATGCCGCGCCCGCCGCGCTCGCCGCCACGCCCGCATCGTTCGGCCGTTTGGCGCCGAAGGTCGCCGCCCGTGCCTACGATCCGCGCGCCGTGCCCATCGCCGCCAAGCGCGCGGTGACGATCGGCATGGGCATGACCGAACGCCAGGGCGGAAGCGACGTGCGCGCCAACCTGACGCGCGCCGAACGCGCCGACGGCGGCTGGCGGATCGACGGGGCGAAATGGTTCATGTCGGCGCCGATGTGCGACGCCTTTCTCGTGCTGGCGCAGGCGCCGCGCGGGCTGTCGTGCTTCCTCGTGCCGCGGCTGGCGGACGACGGCGCGCCGGGCGGCATCCGCCTCGACCGGCTGAAGGACAAGCTCGGCAACCGCTCCAACGCTTCGGCCGAGGTCCGCTTCGAGGACGCCAGGGGCGAGCTGATCGGCGAGGAAGGCGGCGGCGTGCGCGCGATCATCGGCATGGTGGCGCTCACGCGGTTCGATTGCGCGGTCTCGTCGGGCGCCTTGATGCGGCTCGGCCTGTCGCAGGCGGCGCGGCGAGCGCGGGCGCGGCGCGCGTTCGGCAGGTTCCTCGTCGACCAGCCCGCGATGCGCGGCGTGCTGGCCGACTTGGCGCTGGAGGTCGAGGCCGCGACCGCGCTCGTCTTCCGCCTCGCGCAGGCGCTCGACCGCGCGGCGGACGATCCCGCCGAGGCCGCCTATGCCCGGCTCGTCGCGCCGGCGGCGAAATACGCGATCTGCAAGCGCGCGCCGGCGTTCCTCTACGAGGCGATGGAGTGCCAAGGCGGCAACGGCTACGTCGAGGAGCTCGGCCTCGCGCGCGCTTATCGCGAGGCGCCGGTCAACGCGATCTGGGAAGGCTCGGGCAACGTGATCGCGCTCGACCTCCTGCGCGCCGCGTCGCGGGCGAAGGACGAGACCGCCGCCGTCCTCGACGCGCTGGCGAAGTCCGCGCCCGCCGCCGCGCGGCCGCTTGCCGCGGCGATCGCCGACGACATCGCGTCGAACGACTCGGAACGCTTCGCGCGGCGGGCGATCGAGCGACTGGCGATCCTGGCCGCCGCGGCCGCGCTGGAAGGCGCCGAGCCCGCGCTGGCGCGCGCCCATGCCGAGACCCGGGCCGCCGGCGGCTTCGCGCAATTGGGCGCCGCCGACCTCGGCGGCGTCGAGGACGCGCTGCTCGCCCGCGCGTGGGAAGGCGATTGAGCCCGCCCGCTCACTCCGCCGCGTTGGCGGGCGCGCGGGTCAGCGCGCCGCGGTCGGCCTTCAGCAGCTCGGCCACTAGGAACGACACCTCGATCGCCTGCTCCGCGTTGAGCCGCGGGTCGCAATAGGTGTGGTAGCGGTCGCGCAGGTCGGTGTCGGAGATCGCGCGCGCCCCGCCCGTGCATTCGGTGACGTTCTTGCCAGTCATTTCGAGGTGGATTCCGCCCGCGTGCAGGCCTTCGGCCTTGAGCGCCTCGAAGAAGCGCCGAATCTCGGAGACGATCCGCTCGTAGGGCCGCGTCTTGTAACCCGACGGCGACTTCACCGTGTTGCCGTGCATCGGGTCGCAGGACCACACGACCTTGCGGCCGGCCGCCTTCACCGCCCGCGCCAGCGCGGGCAGGTGGTCGCCGACCTTGTCGGCGCCGAAGCGGGCGATCAGCGTCAGGCGGCCGGGCTCGGCGGCGGGATCGAGCAGGTCGACGAGACGCAGCAGGTCGTCGGGCTTCAGCGAGGGGCCGCACTTGAGGCCGATCGGGTTCTTGACGCCGCGCGCGAACTCGACGTGCGCGCCGCCGATCTGGCGCGTGCGGTCGCCGATCCACAGCATGTGGCCCGAGGTCGCGTAGGGGTCGCCGGTGGTGGAATCGATGCGCGTGAAGGCCTGTTCGTAGCCAAGCAGCAGCGCCTCGTGGGACGTGTAGAAGTCGGTTTGGCGCATCTCGGGATGCGCCTCCGGGTCGAGCCCGATGGCGCGCATGAAGGCGAGCGTCTCGGTGATGCGGCCGGCGAGCTCGGCGTAACGGCCCGATTGCGGGCTGTCCTTGACGAAGCCGAGCATCCAGCGATGCGCGTTTTCGAGGTTGGCGTAGCCGCCGCCCGCGAAGGCGCGCAACAGGTTCAGCGTCGCCGCCGATTGGCGGTAGGCGTCGAGCTGGCGGACGGGGTCGGGCCGGCGCGCCTGGGGCGTGAACGCGATGTCGTTGACGATGTCGCCGCGGTAGCTGGGCAGCGACACGCCATCGATGGTCTCGTCGGGCGCCGAGCGCGGCTTGGCGAACTGGCCGGCGATGCGCCCGACCTTCACGACCGGCGAAGCGCCGGCGAAGGTGAGCACGACCGCCATCTGAAGGAACACGCGGAAGAAATCGCGGATGTTGTCGGCCGAATGCTCGCCGAACGCCTCGGCGCAATCGCCGCCTTGCAGCAGGAAGGCTTCGCCCGCCGCGACCCGGCCCAGCGCTTTCTTCAGCTTGCGCGCCTCGCCGGCGAACACAAGCGGGGGGAAGCCGGCCAGCGTGCGCTCGACCTCGGCGAGCGCGGCGGCGTCGGGATAGGCCGGCGCCTGCTCGATCGGCTTGGCGCGCCACGAATCCGGGGACCAACGCTGTTCGGACATCGTCATTTTCCACATTTCGGCCGGGATCGGGCGGTCTATACAGGAGGAATCCCCGGCGTGCGACCCTTTCGTCGCGGCGGGGAGGGCGCCGGTTGCCGTCGCCATCGGTCGGGACTGGGGTGGCGATCCGTGCGCAACTTGTCGGCCTTGGCGGCGATCCTCGCCGCCGTGTTCCTGCTGATCACGGGCAACGGCCTGTCGGGGACGCTGATCCCGCTGCGCGCCAAGCTCGACGGTTTCTCGGCCTCCCAGATCGGCGCGTTGGGCTCGGCCTATTTCGCCGGGATGCTGGCGGGCGCGATGGTGGCGGGGACGTTGGTGCGTCGTGCCGGTTACATCCGCGCGTTCGCCGCCTTCGTCGCGCTCGCCGTGACCGCGATGGTGACGTTTCCCGCCGCGCTGTCGCCGATCCCATGGATCGCGCTCAGGCTCGTGCACGGCTTCGCGCTCGCCGGCCTCTATGCCGTGATCGAGGGCTGGATCCAGTCGCGGGCCACCAACGAGAACCGCGGCGCGCTCTACGCGGTCTATCAGGTCGTGAACTTCGGCGCCTCGGCGGCGGGGCAGGGCCTGATGGCGCTGGCCGATCCGCGCGGCGTGGCGCCGTTCTCGGTCGCCGCGGCGATGCTCGCGATGTCGATCCTCCCGCTCGCTTTCACCTCCGCCGATCCGCCCGAGCGGCCGCGCGCGACGAGGCCGCGCATCCTGTGGCTGGTCAAGCAGGCACCGGTGGGCGCGACGTCGGCGCTGATCGTGGGGGCGACCAACGGCGCTTATTGGGCGCTGGCGCCGGTCTACGCGCTCGCCGCCGGCCTGACGCCCAACCAGGCGCCGGCGTTGACGGCATCCGTCATTCTGGGCTCCGCGCTGGTCGTCTATCCGGTCGGCCGGCTGTCCGACCGCCTCGACCGCCGGATCGTCGTCGTCGCGTTTTCCGCGCTCGGCGCGCTGGTCGAGACCGCGCTGTGCTTCGCGCTCGGGTTCGGGCTCTGGCCGCTGCTGGGGCTGGGCTTCCTGCTCGGCGCGACGACCTTCGTGCTCTATACGCTTTCGACCGGGCTCGCCAACGACCGCGTCGGGCCCGACGACCGCGTCGTCGTGTCCTCGGGCCTGTTGTTCCTCTATTGCGTCGGCGCGGTGATCGCGCCCGCCGTCGCCTCGGGCCTGATGGAGCGTTTCGGCGCTGCCGCGCTGTTCGCCCAATCTGGCGCGTTGCACGCGATCCTTGCCGGCTTCGCGCTGTGGCGGCTGACGCGCCGCGACAAAGCCGAGCAGGCGCCGATCGCGCGGGCGCCCGAGGGCAAGGCGGCGTTCCCCTAGCTAGCCCGCCCGAACGCACGGGGCGGTATTCGGCGAACGGGAAGTCCGTCCGGTCTCGCCGCCGCGGCGGTGACCTACACGGCGTGCAGCGCGAGCGACGCTGCCAGCGACAGCATCGTGGCGCCGACCGCGGCGTCCAGCACGCGCCAGGCTGCCGGCTTCGCGAACAACCGCGACAACTTGCGCGCGCCAAATCCCAACGCGGCGAACCACGCGAAACTCGCCGCGGCGGCTCCCAATGCGAACGTCGGGCGAAGACCCGGAACCTGCGCCGATCCCGCCGCGCCCATCAACAGGACCGTGTCGAGATAAACGTGCGGAGTGAGGAACGTGAACGCCGCCGCGGCGGCGAGCGCGCGCCCCAACGGCTGCGGCTCTCCGCCGGAGGCGTCCATCGCGCCCGGCGACGCGGCCCGCCGCAGCGCCTTGGCACCATACCAGAAGAGAAACACGGCGCCGCCGGCCGACAATGCGCCCGCCAGACGCGGGGCCGTCGCCAAGATCGCTCCCGCGCCTCCGACGCCGGCGGCGATCAGGATCGCGTCCGCGCAACCGCAAATCAAGACGATCGGGCCGACGTGCTCGCGGCGTAATCCTTGCCGCAGCACGAACAGGTTCTGCGCGCCGATGGCCATGATCAATGCCGCTGAAAGGGCGAAACCCGCCAGGAACGTTGAAGCGATCACCGTCATGAGGCCCATTGCGACGGGTGGGCCCGACGAGGCAAACTTGTTTTTCTAACGCGAATGAAGAATTGCTTGTCCCATGCTCGACTATCCGGCACTGGCCGCCGTCGCGGCGGTGGCACGCGCGGGAACTTTCGAACGCGCCGCCGAGACCTTGGGCGTCACGCCCTCGGCGGTGTCACAGCGCGTTCGCGCGTGCGAGGAGCGGTTCGGTGCGATCCTGATCGTGCGGGGACAGCCCTGCACGCCGACCGACCTCGGTCGAGCGCTGTGCGCGCATGTCGAGCGCGTGCGCTTGCTGGAGGCCGACGTCGCGCGGGCGTCGTTTCCGTCCGGAGCG
Organism: Hyphomicrobiales bacterium; assembly: GCA_028865375.1. Classification (GTDB taxonomy): domain Bacteria; phylum Pseudomonadota; class Alphaproteobacteria; order Rhizobiales; family Beijerinckiaceae; genus JAGWKJ01. Next base: position 5,847 of record JAGWKJ010000073.1, read on the forward strand.
GCGGGGGAGCCGCCGACGCTTGGGGTCGCGGTCAACGCGGACAGTTTGGCGACCTGGTTCCCGCGGGCGGCTGCGGCATTCGCGCGCGGCGCCGGCCCGACGCTCGACCTCGCGCTCGACGACGAAGCCCACACGGCCGAGCGATTGCGTTCGGGCGAGGTGTTGGCTGCGGTGACCTCGCGCGCGGACCCGGTCGCGGGATGCCGGACCCTGTCGCTCGGGTTGCTGCGCTACGTCGCCTGCGCGAGCGGCGAGTTCATGGCGCGGCACTTTCCGCGCGGCGTCACGCCCGCCGCGCTCGCCTCTGCGCCCGTGATGCGGTTCGACCGGAGGGACGGGTTGCAGGCCCGATGGGCCGCCGAAGTCCACGGGACCGCGCTTCGCGCGCCGACCCATTGGATCCCCTCGACGCAGGCGTTCCTCGACCTTTGCGTCGCGGGCCTCGCTTGGGGGTTGCAGCCGCAATCGCTCGCCGCTCCGCATCTGGCGGCCGGGCGGTTGGTGGAATTGACGCCCTCGACGCCCCTCGACGTGGCGCTGCACTGGAACGTGTCGCGACTTCGTTCCGCCTTCTTGCGCGATCTAACCGCCGCAGTGCGGGTCGCGGCGCGCGAGGGCCTGCGAACCTGATATCCGGTCCGCCCGGACCCTAGCTGGCCCGCAGGTGGCGGGCCGGCGGGCCGCGCATCGTCACGAACTCTTCGGCGGCGGTCGGGTGCAGCGCCATGGTGGCGTCGAAGTCGGCCTTGGTCGCGCCCATGCGCAGCGGGATCGCCAGCAATTGCGCCATCTCGCCGGCGCCGTCGCCGAACGCGTGGGCGCCCAGCACGCGGTCGGTCTCGCCATCGACCACGAGCTTCATCAGCGTGCGGTCGCCCGAGCCCGACAGGGTCGCGCGCATCGGCCGGAAGTCCGCCTTGTGTATGTCGACGACGCAGAAGCGCGCGCGCGCGGCCTCTTCCGACAGCCCGACCGTGCCGAGTTCCGGCGTCGTGAACACCGCGCTCGGCACGTGGTCGTGGTCGACCGCCGTCGGCTTGCCGCCGAACAGCGTGTCGGCGAGCGCGTGGCCCTCGCGGATCGCCACCGGCGTGAGGTTGATCCGGTCGGTGACGTCGCCGACCCCGTGGACGCCCGCGACGTTGGTCGCGGAGTATCGGTCGACCGCGACCGCGCCGTTGGCCTTCAGCGCGACGCCGAGCCCTTCGAGGCCGAGGCCGGCCGTGTTGGGCGCGCGGCCCATCGCGCACAGGACCTGGTCGAAGCGCTTCTCGCTCCCGTCCGAAAGCGCAACGGCGAGCGCGTCGCCGTCGCGGCGGATCGCCTTGGGCAGGACGCCGGCGCGCAGCGCGACGCCCGCGCGCGCCAGCGCGTCGGCGACCGCCTTGCGCAGATCCGCGTCGAAGCCTCGCAGCGGCAGGTCGGCGCGGAAGGCGAGCGCCACCTCGGCGCCGAGACGGGCGAACAGACTGGCGAACTCGACCGCGATGTATCCTCCGCCGACGACCAGCAGCCGCGCCGGGAACTTCGGCAGGTCGAACACGCGGTTCGAGTCGATCGCGAGATCGATGCCGGGCACGTCGAGCCCCGCGTGGGGCCGCCCGCCGGTCGCCACCAGCGCATGGCGCGCGCGCAGCCGGCGGCCGTCGCCCAGCGCGATCTCGCCGCGTCCCGCGAAGGTCCCGCGCGTCTCGAAGATGTCGACGCCGGCCTTTTCGAGGTTGGCGCGGTAGGCGGCGGAAAGGCGGGAGATCTCCTTTTCCTTCGCCGCGACGAGCGACGGCCAGTCGAAGCGCGCGTTCTCGAAACTCCAGCCGAAGCCGGCGGAATCGCGGAAGTCGTCGGCGAAGCGGCTGGCGTAGACGTAGAGCTTCTTGGGCACGCAGCCGCGGATCACGCAGGTGCCGCCGAGGCGGAATTCCTCCACGATCGCCGTGCGCGCGCCGTGCTGGCTCGCGATCCGGGCGGCGCGCACGCCGCCCGAACCGCCGCCGAGCACGACGAAGTCGTAGTCACCCGCCATGGCGGCCTCAGAAGTCCGCGCCCTGCTTCTTCATCTCCGCGCGCGTGCGGTCGAGCATGACGGGACCGAACTTGTCCTGCCAGGCTTTCACGGCGGCGCCCATCCCGTTCAGCGCCGCCGGCTGGGCGAGCACGTAGCGCTGCCCGACGGGCGACTTGAAGAATGCGTCGGTCGCCTTGAGGTCGGCCAGCGACATGCTCTGGGCCAGCGGCGTCGCCGCGGCGACGAACAGCGACGGCTCCTCCTTCATGAACTCCGGCTCGAGCCTGGTGAGCGTCGCCTTCAGCTTGTCCTTCAGCTCGGGGCGCGTCCGCAACACGCCGGTGGCGAGCGAATCCATCATGCGCGGGATCAGGTAATGCACCGAGATGCCGACGCCGGAATCGAGCAGCAGCGCCTTGGCGGCGGCGAGCTGTTCCGCGCTGGGCGGCGTCGACTGCTGGGCGAGCGCGGGCGCGGCGGCGAAGAGCGCGGCCAAGGCGAGCGCGCGGGCGGGACGGGCGAAGCGGGACATGGAGACTCCTGTGTTCAAGCGCGCGCGGGCTTCTCGCCCGGCTCCTGCAAGGTCGCGCCCTCCGGGCCGGCGAAGACCGCGAGCGCGGTCATGCCGATGAAGAGGCCGTGGCCCGCTACGCCCGGGATTTCCGAGAGCGCGGCGGCGAGCCGTTCGGGTTCGGGGATCGCGCCCAGCGCGCAATCGACGATCCTGTTGCCGTTGTCGGTGACGAAATCATGGCCGTCGGCGGCCGCGCGGATTCGCGTCGCCCCGGGCAGGCCCAGGCCCGCCAGCGCGCGCGAGACCCGCGCCATCGTGGTGCGCGCGCCGAACGAGGCCACTTCGACGGGCAGGGGGAACTTGCCGAGCCTGGCGACCCGCTTCGAGGAATCCGCGATCACGACGAAGCGCGCCGAACTCGCCGCGACGATCTTCTCGCGCAACAGCGCGCCGCCGCCGCCCTTGATCAGGCGCAGGTCGGGATCGACCTCGTCGGCGCCGTCGACGCACAGGTCGAGCGCGCCCAGCGCGTCGATCTCCGCGAGCCGCACGCCGTTGCGACCCGCGCGCGCGCGGGTCGCCTCGGACGCCGGCGTCGCCACGACGTCGAGGCCGTCGCGCACGCGCTGGCCGAGCAGGTCGACGAAGACGTCGACGGTCGAGCCGGAGCCGAGGCCCAGCTTCATGCCGTGTTCGACGAAACCGAGCGCGCGCGCCGCCGCCTCGCGCTTCCAGTCCTCGCGCCTCGAGCCCGCCGCGTCCACGCGATCCTCCGCTCCCGCCTTCGCGCGCCTCTTAGGCGGCGGCGCTTCGGCTGGCAAATGGCGCCGCGGCGCGCCTATTTCGTCATCGGCGTGCACACCACGTAGCGGTCCACGATCACCTGGTGGTCGCCTTGCTTGTCCATCTTGCTGTAGACGTAGCAATTCGACACCGCGCCGGTGACGTAATCGACGCGGAACACGCCCGCTTCCTGCTCGTGATGGGAGGCGACGAGGCCGTAATGGCCGATCGGGCCGGCGGTCGCGCCCTCGCCCGCGCGCGCGCAGACGGTGACGCCGAAGGCGCCCGGCGCCAGCGTCGGCTTGCCCGGCGTCAGCGCAAATTCGCAAGCCGTCACCTCGCCGGTGCGGGTGTCGATCCG
>JAGWKJ010000400.1 GCA_028865375.1 Hyphomicrobiales bacterium
ACGCCGACGTGGTCGGCCCCTCGATGCCGCGCCTGTTCGGCCTCAACGAGAAGCCGCAGATGGCCGCCGACGGCCACAAACTGAAGCCGCTCGAGAAGTTCGGCGTCAAGGTGATGTCGATCGGCTTCCTCGTCGAGGACGACGCGGCGATCGTGTGGCGCGGGCCGATGGTGATGTCGGCGCTGACGCAATTCCTCAACGACGTCGAGTGGGGCGACCTCGACGTGCTGGTGCTCGACATGCCGCCGGGCACCGGCGACGCGCAGCTCACGATGGCGCAGAACGTGCCGCTGTCGGGCGCCGTCATCGTCTCGACCCCGCAGGACCTCGCGCTGATCGACGCCCGCCGCGGCGTGGCGATGTTCAAGCAGGTGCACGTTCCGCTGCTCGGCATCGTGGAGAACATGAGCTATTTCGTCTGCCCGCATTGCGGCGGGCGCACGGACGTGTTCGCGCACGGCGGCGCGCGCCACGAGGCCGGGAAGCTCGGCGCGCCCTTCCTCGGCGAGGTGCCGCTCGACATCGCCATCCGCGAGACGTCGGACGGCGGCATGCCGGTGGTGGCGACGCGGCCCGACAGCCCGCAGGCCAAGGCCTATCTCGACATCGCCGCCAAGGTGCGCGCGGCGCTGTATTCTGCCGACAAGCCGGTCAAACGCGCGCCGCCGCGCATCGTCGTGGGCTGAGCGAAGCCGGTGGAGGCCGCGATGGAGCGAAACGAGGATGCCGCCGCGGAGGCTTGGCCGACGGAAGTGCGGCTGTTCGACGGCGGCCGCGCGCTCCGGGTCGCCTTCGAGGACGGCGCGGCGGTCACGCTGTCGGCGGGCCGCCTGCGCGAAGCGAGCCGGAGCGTCGACGCGCGCCGCGTGGCGCCCGGGCCCGGCCGCGAGGTGACGATCACGGGCGTCCAGCCGGTCGGCAATTACGCCGTCCAGCTGGCGTTCGACGACGGACACGACACGGGAATCTACGACTGGCCGACGTTGCGCGCCCTCGGCGCGAACTGATGCCGACATCACGGAGCGACGACATGGCGATCGAATTCGGGGGCAAGACGGTCGAGACGACGGCGAGCGGCTATCTCGTGGACCAGGAAGATTGGAGCCGCGAGCTCGCCGAGCACATGGCCAAGGCCGACGGCATCGACCTGACCCAGCGCCACTGGGACTTGATCGACTACCTGCGCGAGACGTTCGCCGAGAACAACGGCGAGACGCCCAACACGCGCGCGATCATCAAGGGCATGTCCGAGCGCTGGGGCGAGAAGGTCGACCAGAAGGCGCTCTACGACCTGTTCCCGCTCGATCCCTCCAAACAGGGCGGTCGCATCGCCGGCCTTCCCGAGAGCCGCCGCAAGGGCGGGTACTGATCGCCCGCGCGGGCGCAAGGGGCGACTTGATCCCGGCCGGGGACCGGGATCAATTGCCGCCGCAGGGTCCGCCGCCGCCCCTCGTCGCGCGCCGGGTGGAACGCGGGAGGAATGCCATGGCAGGCCCGGAGACGGACGCGGAGGGCTACCTCGTCGATGCGTCGGCTTGGACCGAGGACTGGGCGCGCGAGACCGCGAAATCGCTCGGCATCGAGATGACCGACCAGCATTGGGAGGCGGTGCGTTTCATGCGCGCCTTCCAGGACGAGCGCCAAGTCTCGCCCGACGTGCGGTTCGTCATCCGCCACCTGACCGAAACCTTCGGCGTCGACCGCAACCGCATGTTCGAACTGTTTCCCTACGGCTACGCCGGCCAGGCCTGCAAGATCGCGGGCATGAGGCGGCCGCGCATCTGGAGCACCGGTTGACGCCGGGACCGGCGCCGCGCGAGGACAGCCGGATGCAGGACGCCTACATCTGCGACGCCGTGCGCACGCCCATCGGGCGCCATGGCGGCGCGCTCGCCTCGGTGCGCGCGGACGACCTCGCGGCCGTGCCGCTGATGGCGCTGATGGCGCGCAACCCG
>JAGWKJ010000401.1 GCA_028865375.1 Hyphomicrobiales bacterium
CGACCCGCTTGGCATCCGCCCGCTGGTGCTGGGCTCGCTCGACGGCGCGCCGATCCTTGCGTCGGAGACCTGCGCGCTCGACATCGTGGGCGCGAAGTTCGTGCGCGACGTCGAGAACGGCGAGGTCGTGGTGGTCTCGGCCGACGGCGTCGAGAGCCTGCGGCCGTTCCCGCGCCGCCGAGCCCGGCCGTGCATCTTCGAATACATCTATTTCGCGCGGCCCGATTCGGTCGTCCACGGCCGCTCGGTCTATGCGGCGCGCAAGGCGTTCGGCGCCCAGCTCGCGCGCGAGGCGCCGGCGCCCGTCGACGTCGTGGTGCCGGTGCCCGACAGCGGCGTGCCCGCGGCGCTGGGCTATGCCGCGCAGGCCGGCCTGCCGTTCGAGCTCGGCATCGTGCGCAACCATTACGTCGGCCGCACCTTCATCCAGCCGACCCAGGCGGTGCGCGAGCACGGGGTGCGCCTCAAGCACAGCGCCAACCGCGACGCCATCGCGGGCAAGAGCGTGGCGCTGGTCGACGATTCGATCGTGCGCGGCACCACCTCGGTCAAGATCGTGCAGATGCTGCGCGACGCCGGCGCCCGCGAGGTGCATTTCCGCATCTCGTCGCCGCCGATCGCGCATCCCGATTATTACGGCATCGACACGCCCGAGCGCGAGAAGCTGCTGGCGGCCACCCATTCGCTCGACGAGATGCGCCGCTACATCGGCGCCGACAGCCTCGCGTTCCTGTCGGTCGAGGGGCTGTATCGCGCGTTGGGCGAGCCCGGGCGCGACGCGGCCGAGCCGCAGTTCACCGACCATTGCTTCACCGGCGACTATCCGACCCGGCTGGTCGACCGCGACGAGGCGCAGGCGCCCAAGCGCGTCGCGATGCTGGCGGAAGCCGGCTGAGGGCGGGGCGGTCTCTCCTCCCTTGCGAAGCGGGGGAGGTGGCGAGCTGTAGCCGAGCTGGAGCGGGCGCTTCCCGTTGCCGAAACGCTCGGCGGCTGACGCCCCCACCACCGCGCGTTCCGCGCGGTCCCCCTCCCCCGCTTCGCAGGGGAGGAGAGACGGCATCGGCGTCGCGTTTCAAAGGAAACTGATTGCGTTCTCGCGCAAACGCGCGGGCCCTCCTCCCCCGCTTTGCGGGGCTCCTCCCCCGCTTTGCGGGGGAGGTGGCGAGCGATAGTCGAGCCGGATGGGGCCGGCGGGCGATGCGTGCGCTTGACGGCGCCCGACGCTCGCCCTAGACACGCGCGACTTTCAGGCCGTCGCCGCCTTTGCGGGCGCGCGCGGCCGTGCCGCCGCCCGCGCTCCGCGGACCGGCCGGCTCCCGAACACGGAACGAAGAGACCAGACATGTCGCGAGTATGCGAGCTGACCGGCAAGGCCGTCCTGACCGGCAACTTGGTGAGCCATTCCAACCGCAAGACCCGCACGCGGTTCCTGCCCAACCTGCAGCCCGTGACGCTGATCTCCGATTCGCTCGGCCGCTCGGTGCGCCTGCGCGTCGCCGCCGCCGCGCTGCGGACGGTGGAGCGCCGCGGCGGGCTCGACGCCTTCCTCGCCAAGGCGCCGGACGGCGAATTGTCGAAGGGCGCGCTGGCCATCAAGCGCGCGATCGAGAAGAAGTCCGCCGAGGCCTGAAATCCGGCCGGCGCACGCCGCCGGCCTGCCTACCCGTTCGCGGCTTCCGCCATCGCGGCCAATGTGCGCGCGCGCGGGGGCATCGGCGCGATGGCGCCATAGCCCGTCGTCGAAAGCGCCGCCGCCTGCACCGCGAAGCGACCGGCCGCGAAGGCGTCGGCGCCCGCCAGATATTCCGCCAGGAACGCGCCGTCGAACGTGTCGCCGGCACCGGTCGCGTCGACGGCGGCGACCTTGGGCGCGGGGATGCGCAGGCGCCGGTCGGGCGTCGCCACCAGCGCGCCCGCCGCGCCCAGCGTCAGCGCCACCACGCGCGAA
>JAGWKJ010000402.1 GCA_028865375.1 Hyphomicrobiales bacterium
GTCTTCCAGTCGCCGATCAAGTCCGCGGATTCCGGAAGGTACGGCGACCACGGATTGCCCGGCACGAGGTCCTTCGTCTTGTAGACGACGTCGAATTGCCCGTCGCCGCGGATCTCGCCGATCAGCACCGGCTTGGTGATGTGGTGGTTGGGCAGCATCTCCGAGATTCCGCCGGTGAGATTGGGCGCCTTCACGCCGACCAACGCGTCGATGACGGCGTCGGCGGCGGTCGTCTTGGCCGCCTCCACCGCCTTCACCCACATGTTGAAGCCGATGTAATGGGCCTCCATCGGATCGTTGGTGACGCGTTTCGGGTTCTTCGTGAACGCCTTCCAGTCGGCGATGAACTTGTCGTTTTCGGGCGTCTTCACCGACTCGAAATAGTTCCACGCCGCGAGATGCCCGACCAGCGGCTTGGCGTCGACGCCGGCCAGCTCCTCTTCGCCGACCGAGAAGGCGCATACCGGGATGTCGGTCGCCTTCACGCCTTGGCTCGCGAGCTCCTTGTAGAAGGGCACGTTGGCGTCGCCGTTGATCGTCGACACCACGGCGGTCTGCTTGCCGGCGGAGCCGAACTTCTTGATGTCCGAGACGATGGTCTGCCAGTCGGATTGCCCGAATGGCGTGTAATTGACCATGATGTCGGCTTCCGCGACGCCCTTCGACTTCAGGTAGGCGAGCAGGATCTTGTTGGTCGTGCGCGGATAGACGTAGTCGGTGCCCGCCAAGACCCAGCGCTTCACGCCCTCCGCCTGCATCAGGTAGTCGACCGCCGGGATCGCCTGCTGGTTGGGCGCGGCGCCCGTGTAGAACACGTTGCGCTCGCACTCCTGCCCCTCGTATTGCACGGGGTAGAACAGGATGTTGTTCAGCTCCTTGAACACCGGCAGCACGGACTTCCGCGACACCGACGTCCAGCAGCCGAACACGGCGGACGCCTTGTCCTTCGAGATCAGCTCGCGCGCCTTCTCCGCGAACAGCGGCCAGTTCGACGCCGGATCGACGACGACGGGCTCCAACATTTGGCCGAGCACGCCGCCCTTTTTGTTCTGCTGCTCGATCAGCATGAGCATGACGTCCTTGAGCGTCGTCTCGCTGATCGCCATCGTGCCGGAAAGCGAATGCAGGATGCCGACCTTGATCGTGTCGGCCGCCGCGGCGCGCCCCGGTCGCAACGCGAGCGATCCGGCCATCATGGCGCCGGCGCCGCCGAGCGCGGCGCGTCTCGTGATCTTCATGGGACGATCTCCTTGCCTCTCCGCGGCGGCGAACGCGCGCCGCGACCCCACCGGGCCGTGGAACTCCGCTGCAACCCTCGTGCCAAACGCCGAAAGCGCTTCGGGCGCCCGGCGCCGCGGCGCGAGTGACGCTTAATCGGGCGCCGGCGCCCGCCGAATCGGCGCGCGAGCGCGGATGCGCATCCTGACGCGTCGCTTCGCGGACGGGCGGCTTGCCCAGCCGTCGAGTTGCCGAAGTCGATCCCCCGCAATCCGTCCCGCTCGCCATGATTTGACGGCCCGGCGCCCCGCCGCCTAGGGCGTGGCCGACGGATGCCAGCGGAAGGCGGCCGGGTTTGCGCGTGCTGCTCGTCGAGGACGACGAAATGATCGGAGCCGGTCTCGCGACCGCATTGCGCCGCGAGGGCGCGTCCGTCGATTGGGCGCGCACGGCGCCCGACGGCGCCGAGGCGTTGGCGACGTGCGACTACGCGATCGCGCTGGTCGACCTCGGCCTGCCCGGCGGCGACGGGCTCGACTTGTTGAGGGCGGCGCGCGTGGCCGGGCGGCCGACGCCGGTGCTCGTGCTCACCGCGCGCGACGGGATCGACGACCGCGTGGCCGGCTTGGAGCTCGGCGCCGACGACTATCTCGTCAAGCCGTTCGAATACCGGGAGCTGTCGGCGCGCATCCGGGCCATCCTGAGGCGGCGCGCGGGCAGCGCCTC
>JAGWKJ010000403.1 GCA_028865375.1 Hyphomicrobiales bacterium
CCGACGAACGCCGCGAAGCCGCCCACGAACGCGGCGGCGCAGAGCGCCGTCGCGAGCGCGAAGCGGTCGGCGGCGCGGCGAAGGCGGTCCCGCGGCCGCTTTCCCGTGGCGAAGGGCGCGCTCACGCGCCCAGCCCGCGCAGGTGGCGCATCACGATCGCGCGCGACAGCGCGCCCGTCAGCGCGCCCATCGCGGCGGCGGCCGCGACGATCGCCGCGACACCGGTCCAGCCGAGGCTCGCCGCGCCGGCGAGGCCCGCCGTCGGGTCGATCGCGCCGGCGTCGCGATAGCCCACGCCCGCGCCGCCGAACAGGAACACGGCCAGCGCCGCCGCCCCGCCGAGCGCGGCGCCGCGCAGGCCGAGCCGCAGGAAATGCCGCTGGAATTGCGCGGCGACGAAACGGTCCTGCGCGCCGACGAGGTGCAGCACCGAGATGATCTCGGCATTGCCCGCCATCGCGCCACGGGTGGCGAAGCCCACCGCGAGCAGCGTGGCGGCGACCACGAGCGCCAGCACGAAAACGGTGAGCGCTATCACGCTGTCGGCCGCCGCGGTGAGCCGCGCCAGCCAGACGCGATGGTCGTCGAGGCTCGCGCCCGGCACGGCCTTGGCCGCCGCCGCGCCCAGCGCCGCCAGATCCTCCGGCGTCGCGCCTGCCAGCTTCACCTCGATCAGGCGCGGCACCGGAAGGCCCGCGAGGTCGAGGCCGGGCCCGAGCCAAGGCGAAAGCAGCGCGGCCGATTGCGCGGGCGTCTCGACGCGCGCCGCGGCGACGCCCTTGGCGGCGGCGGCGAGCTTGGCCAGCGCCGCGACGTCGGCCTCGCCGTCGCGGCCGGCGGCCGGCGGAACCTGGATCGTCGCCTCGGAGGCCGCCTGGCCGCGCCAGCCGGCCGACGCGTCGAGCACGATCACGCCGACGCCCGCCGCGAGCCCGGCGAGGAACGTCATGATCGCCACCACCACGACGAGCGAGCGGCCGGCGATCGAGCGCGCCGGGACGAGCGCCTCCTCGGCGCGGTCGGCGAAGCCGCCGTCGGCCTTCCGGCGCTCCGCCCGCGCGCGGGCCGCGATCATGCTCATGCCGGCCTCCCGCTCATTCGAGCACGCGGGCGGCGCCGTCGCCCACCATGATGCGCCGCGCGGCCGGCATCATTTCCATCAAGCCGACGTCGTGGGTCGCGATCACCACGGCGGTGCCCGACTTGTGCAGCTCCACGAACAGCCGCAGCAGGCGCTTGGCGAGCGCGGGATCGACGTTGCCGGTCGGCTCGTCGGCCAGCAGCAGGTCCGGCCGCACCATCAACGCGCGCGCGATCGCCGCGCGCTGCTTCTCGCCGCCCGACAGGATCTGGGGCGAGGCGTGCATGCGGTCGCCGAGGCCCACCCAGCGCAGCAGCTCGACCACCTCGGCGCGGTAGTTCGCCTCCGCCCGCCCCTGCACGCGCAGCGGCAGCGCGACGTTTTCGTAGGTCGTGAGATGGTCGAGCAGGCGGAAGTCCTGGAACACGACGCCGATGCGCCGGCGGGCCATCGTGACTTCGTCCTTGGCCAGCCCGGCGGCGTCGGCGCCGAAGATCTCGACGCGGCCGCGCGTCGGGCGCAGCGCGAGCATCATCATGCGCAGCAGCGTCGTCTTGCCGGCGCCCGAGGGCCCGGTGAGGAACTGGAAGCTGTCGGCGGGGATCGCGAAATCGACGTCGCGAAGCACCTCCGCGCCCATCCCGTAACGCAAGCCGACGTTCTCGAACCTGACCAATCCTTCGCTCCCGCCGGAATCGCGCGGATTCACGGCCTCTTAACCATATTCGCGTCGAATGGCGAGCGACTCGCAGCCGGATTCCGCCATGATCCTCCTTTGTCCCTCCTGCGACCGCGCCTATGCGGTAGACGCCGCGAGGCTCGTCGCCGCCGGCGGGCGCGTGCGCTGTTCGTC
>JAGWKJ010000074.1 GCA_028865375.1 Hyphomicrobiales bacterium
CAGCCAGCGGCTTGTCGCTGGCCGCCATGATTTCCTGGATGCGCGCGGCCGCGGCCGGCGTCAGCGTCATCGTCTTGAAGCGCGATCCCATGGCGATTTCGCCTCCTGTCGCCCCAAGATAAGCTCTTGGCGCGCGATTTTCCAGTTGTCCGACGGACTCCAAGCGGGCAAAGGGTCGCCCCGAGCGGGATTTCCGGAATGTGGACGCCGGTTTTCGGACGAGAATCCCGCCAATGAATCGGACCGGACATTTACCATGACCCGTCGCCCCGCCCGCGCCAAGCCCGAACCCGCCGCGACGCTCGATCCGCTGGCCGTCACGCTGTCGCGGATCGCGGACGCCTTGGAACGCCTCGCGCCGCCGCCGCCGCCCGCACCGGACTTCGACGCCGCCGACGCTTTCGTCTGGCGCGCGGAGAGCGGCGCGCTGGCGCCCATCAAGCGCGTCAACCGGGTCGATCTCGCGCTGCTCAAGGGCATCGACCGCGTGCGCGACATCCTGCTCGACAACACGCGGCACTTCTCGCGCGGCCTGCCCTGCAACAACGCGCTGCTGTGGGGCGCGCGCGGCATGGGCAAGTCCTCACTCGTCAAGGCGGTCCACGCCAGCGTGGCGCGCGAGGCGGGCGGCGCGCTCAAGCTGGTCGAGATCCACCGCGAGGACATCGCCTCGCTGCCCGTCCTGATGGCGCTTCTCGCGCGCTCGGAGCGGCGCTTCATCCTGTTCTGCGACGACCTCTCGTTCGACGCCGGCGACGGCGGCTACAAATCGCTGAAGGCCGCGCTCGAAGGCGGCGTGGAGGGCCGGCCGGCCAACGTCGTGTTCTACGCCACCTCGAACCGCCGCCACCTGCTGCCGCGCGACATGATCGAGAACGAACGCGGCAGCGCGATCAATCCCGGCGAGGCGGTCGAGGAAAAGGTCTCGTTGTCCGACCGTTTCGGGCTTTGGCTCGGCTTCCACCATTGCTCGCAAGAGCGCTATCTCGAGATGGTGCGCGCCTATGCCAAGCGCTTCGGCCTCGCTTCGCCGACGCTCGACGCCGACGCGCTCGAATGGGCCACCACGCGCGGCGGCCGCTCGGGCCGCATCGCCTGGCAGTTCACGCAGGACCTTGCGGGGCGGCTCGGCAAGGCGATCCGCTAGGCGGGGCGGCCATGAGCGACGATTTCCCCGTCACGATCTATCACAACCCCGCTTGCGGCACGTCGCGCAACGTCGTGGCGATGGTGCGCGCCGCCGGCTACGAACCGACGGTCGTCGAATATCGGGTCGCCGGTTGGACCAAGCTTCAGCTCCTGCGCCTGTTCACGGCGGCGGGATTGCGGCCGCGCGACGCGCTGCGGATCAAGGGCACGGACGCCGCGACGCTCGGGTTGACGGGGGACGGCGTCGCCGACGACGCGATCCTCGATGCGATGGTGGCAGATCCGATCTTGGTCGAGCGTCCGCTCGTCGTCACGCCGAAGGGCACGATCTTGGCGAGACCTTCGGAGGCGGTGCTGACGGTGCTCGATCGCGCGCCCGCCTCGTTCACGAAGGAAGACGGCGAAACCGTCCGCGGGCCGGGATCGGCGGCGGAAAAATAGCCGGCGGCGGGCCTGTCCTTGGACCCGCCGCCGCCTGACCGACTTCCGGGCGACGTGTCTCGCGGCGACCGGAAATCGGAACCTTGGCGCCCGTGCGGCTCAGAGGCCGGCGAGATATTGGCTCGGGTCGACGGGCTTGGTGCCCTTGCGCAATTCGAAGTGCAGCTGCGGCGTGGCAACGTCGCCGGTCTGGCCCGACAAGGCGATCACTTGGCCGCGGCGCACCGCCTCGCCCTTCTTCACGTCGAGCTTGCCGTTGTTGGCATAGGCCGAGACGTAGCCGTCGGGATGGCGGATCAGGATCAGGTTGCCGTAACCCTTGATCTCGCTGCCGGCGTAAGCGACCACGCCGCCTTCGGCCGCGCGGACCTTGGTACCGTCGGGAACGGCGATGTTGATGCCGTCGTTGCGGCCGGGCTTGAAGGCGGCGATGACGCGGCCATGCGCCGGCCACTGGAAGTGCGACGTGGCCGCAGCGTCGGGCGCCGCCGCGGGGGCGGCCCGGGCAACGGCCGGCGCGGCATCGGCCACCCGGAGCTGGGCGGCTTTCGGCGCGTCGGCGAGACGTCCACGCGGCGCGGGATCGGCGGCGTCCTGCGCCGCGTCTTGGGAGGCGTCGGCCGCCGCGAGGTCCCGGGAACCGGCGAGCGCCTTTTTCTTCGGCGGCTTGCCGTCCCTCAGCGCGTGGATCGGCGACAGCGAATTGTCCGCCGAAGCGAGGCGCCTCGGCCTGCGCAGCGCATGGTCGCTCGGCGGCGACGGCGCGTCGGCCGAAGCGACATGCGACGCGCGGTCCTTGGCGCCGCCCTTGCCGTTGGCGTTGTAGACGGGAATGATCAGCCGCGAGCCCGGTTGCGCGTCGGACGCCGAATGGAAACCGTTGACGCGCATCAGCGCGGAAACCGGCACGCCGTAGCGGGTCGAGATCGTCTTCAACGTCTCGCCCTGGGCGAGCACGATCGGCGTGCCGCCGGCCGCGCTCCAGTCGCCGTGGAAGGCGGTCACCGCGGTGGGCGCGATGGAAGGCGCGGCGACCGGCGGGGCGAACGACGCATTGGCCGGCGCGAGCGGCGTCGAGGCGACGGCCTGGCTCGGCGCGGCGATCGCGCCGGTCGCCCGGGTGTCGACATTGGCCGGGTCCTTGAAGGGATTGGAGAACGGATCGGCGGTCTGGGCGAAGCGCGTCACGTCAGACGAACACGCGCCGAGCAGTCCGGCGGCGAAGACGACGAGGGCGGCACGCGGAACGAACCGATGGATCACGGAAACGCGGATTGGCATGGGCGCACCTGACGCGGACGCAACTGACCCCCGATGTATGGGCCCGTCGGGTTAAGGGACCGTTTAAGATGAATCGATTCCGCCCCGCCCGCTCAGCGACCCTGCGCGACGCCCGCCAGCAACGGCCCGAACCGGGCAGGTCCGAGGTCTTCCCCCGCACCGCCCGACGCGCGGAACCGCATGAGGCGCGCGCCGCCCGTCTCCGCCGTGCCGCCGACCAGCAGCCCGCCTTTCGACAGGCAACGCCGGAACCGGTCGGGATCGTCCATCCGCCCGTCGACCACGACGCGGTCGAACTGGCCGAGGCGGTCGGCCTCCGCGAGGCCGTCGGCCCAGGCGACCTTCACGGCCGCGAAGCCCAACGCCAGCAGCCGCGCTTCGGCCTCGACCGCCAGCGTGCGCCAGCGTTCGAGCGCCACGACCGCGAGACCCGCGCCCGCCAGCAGCGCCGACACGTAGCCCGAACCGGCGCCGATCTCGATCGCGCGCAGGCCCGGCCGGGGCGCGGCCGCCTGCGCGATCGCCGCCGCCTGCAGCGGCGCGGGCAGCGTCTGGCCGCAGGCGAGCGGCAGCGCCACGTCGCGCAGCGACAGGTCGGCGTAACGCGGCGGCGCGAAGGCGCGGCGCGGAACGCCTTCGAGCGCGCGCAGCACGGAGACGTCGGAAATCCCGCGCGCGCGCAGGCCCATCAGGAACGAAGCGAGGCCCTCGTCGGTCGCCTCGACCGGGAACGGCCCGCGCCCGCTCAAGGGCCGAAGGCCGCGCCGAGCCGGCGCGCCGCCTCGTGGTCGGTCAAGTCGAGCTTGATGGGCGTCACCGAGACATAGCCGGACGCCAGCGCGTCGACGTCCGTGCCGCCGAGCGGCTCGACCGAACCCTTGGTGTACATCAGCCAGTAATAGGGAATGCCGCGGCCGTCGTGGCGTTCCTCGATCCGCATCAGGTTCGCCACGTCCCGCTTGCCCTGCCGCGTGACGCGCACGCCCTTGACCTCGGGCGCCGGGCGGTCGGGGAAGTTCACGTTGACGAGGCCGCCCTCGGGCACGCCGGCATCGAGGATGCGCCGCACCAGGGCGGGCGCGTGGGTCTGCGCGCAATCCCACGGCATCGACTTGCGAGGGCCGCCGAACGTGCCCTGCTGCGACAGCGCGATGGAGGGAATGCCCAGCAGCGCGCCTTCCATCGCGGCGGCGACCGTCCCCGAATAGGTGACGTCCTCCGCGACGTTCTGCCCGCGGTTGACGCCCGACAGCACGAGGTCTGGCCGCCGTTCGGACATAAGCCGGCGCACCGCCATCAGCACGCAATCGGTGGGCGTGCCGCCGACCGCGAAATGGCGCTCCGAGACTTCGCGCAGGCGCAGCGGATCGTTGAGCGACAACGAATGGGCGACGCCCGACTGGTCGCGCTCGGGCGCCACGATCCAGACGTCGTCGGACAGCTCGCGGGCGATCTTTTCCAGGACCTTGAGCCCGGGCGCGTGGATGCCGTCGTCGTTGGTGAGCAGGATGCGCATAAGGCCCTTCTTCGCGGGGCCGGCTTCTAGCACGGGACAGGCCGATTCGCGCGGCGCGTCCCTCAATCCTCGACCAGTTCGAACCGGTCGACGTCCACCATGCCCCGGTCGGTGATCTTGAGGTGCGGGATCACGGGGAGCGGCAGGAACGCGACCTGCAGGAACGGTTCGGGCAAGGTCACGCCCAGCGACTTGGTCGCCGAGCGCAGCGGACCCAGCGCGTCGCGCACTTCCTCGAACGACTTCAAGCTCATCAGGCCCGCCAACGGCAGCGCGAGCTCGGCCAGCACCCGGCCGCCCTCCACGACCGCAAAACCGCCCTCGATTTCGGCCAGCCGGTTGGCGGCCGCCGCCATGTCGGAATCCTCCACCCCGACGACGGTCACGTTGTGGCTGTCGTGCCCCACCGACGAGGCGATCGCGCCGCGCTTCATGCCGAACCCGGTGACGAAGCCGACCCCGACGTTGCCGTTGATCCCGTGGCGTTCGATCACCGCGACCTTGGCCGCGTCCTGCGACGGGTCGGCGAGGCGCACGCCGTCGCGGAACGGCAGCGTCACCGGCACGGCGCGCGTGATGATGCGGCCCGCGTCGACGCCGATGGCGCGGGTCGAAGCGCCCCGTCCGCGCGCGACGAAATCGGCCGCCGCGACCCGGCGCATCTTCACGCTGGCCCGCCCCACCGGGGCCACCGCGGGCCGCGCGTTGAACAGCGCCTCGTCCACGATCCGCCCCGCCGAGATAACGTCCCGCACCGCGCAGGCTTCGAGGTCGTCGAGCACGACGAGATCGGCGCGGCGGCCCGGCGCCACGAGGCCCCGGTCGGCGAGGCCGAACAGCCGCGCGCCCGAGACGCTCGCGGCGCGATAGGCGGCCAGCGGCGTCGCGCCGAGCGCGATGGCGGTGCGGATCATGTGGTCGAGATGGCCCTCCTCCGCGATGTCGAGCGGGTTGCGGTCGTCGGTGCAGAACGCGACGAAGGCGGAATGGCGCTCCGTGACGACGGGCGCGAGCGCGTGCAGGTCCTTCGACACCGAGCCCTCGCGCACCAGGATCGCCATGCCCTTCGAGAGCTTTTCGAGCGCCTCCTCGGCCGTGGTCGTCTCGTGGTCGGTGCGGATGCCCGCCGCCAGATAGCCGTTGAGGTCGAGCCCGCGCAGCAGCGGCGCGTGACCGTCGATATGGCCGCCTTGGAACGCCGCGAGCTTGGCGAGGCAGGTCGGGTCGCCCGCGAGCACGCCGGGGAAGTTCATGAACTCGGCCAGCCCGATCACCTTGGGATGGCCCGCCAGCGCCGCGAGGTCGGCCGCCTCCAGCCGCGCGCCCGACGTCTCCAGATGCGTAGCGGGCACGCAACTCGACAGGTTGACCCGCAGGTCCATCGCCACCGCCAGCGCGCAATCGAGGAAATAGCGGATGCCCGCCGCGCCGAGCACGTTGGCGATCTCGTGCGGGTCGCAGATCGCCGTGGTGACGCCGTGGCGCAGCACGCAGCGGTCGAATTCGTGGGGCGTGACGAGCGAGGATTCGACGTGCAGGTGCGTGTCGACGAAGCCGGGAACGATCGTCTTGCCGCGGCAATCGAGTTCGCGACGGCCGCGATACTCCCCCTGCACGCCCACGATGCGGTCGCCGCAGATGGCGACGTCGCCTTCGTGCAGTTCCCCCGTCACGAGGTCGAACGCCCGGCCGCCCTTCAGGACGAGATCGGCCGGCTCGACGCCGCGGCCTTGCGAGATCGCACGGGCGAGGAACGCGGCGTCATGGACTTGCGCGGACCGATTTTGCGTGGACATGGGCGGCTCCGTGAGCGCCCGACATTCGCAGCGGCCGTCCGGGGTGGCAAGGCGGCCTTGCCCGTCCCGCGCCGCCGTGCGACGGGGCGCCATGTCATCCGCGATGTCGCCCGCGATCGCCACGCTCGCCACCGGTTTCCTGCTCGGCTGGTCGGTCGCCTGGCCGCCCGGCCCGATCAACGCCGAGATCGCGCGCCGCTGCGTCGCGCGGGGATATTGGGCGGGGTTTTCGCTCGGACTGGGGGCCTGCACCGGCGACGCGATCTGGGCCGTGCTGGTGTCGCTGGGCATCGGAGCGTTCTTCTCCGGCGACGGGATGCGCCGCGCCATGGGCTATCTCAGCGTCGCGCTGTTGCTTCTGCTCGCCTTCATGTTCCTGCGCGGCGCGTGGCGCGCCTGGCGGACGGCGCCGGGCGAGGCGCCCAAGCGCTTCGATTCCGCGCGCGCCGGCTATCTTCTCGGCGCGACGATGGCGCTGACGAGCCCGTTCAACCTCGCCTTCTGGATCGCCGCGATGGGACGGCCCGATCTCGCGGGCGCTCCGCTGGTCGCGCTGCCGCTGACGGCGGGTTCGGTGCTGCTCGGCGCGCTGTCCTGGGACGTGGTCTGGTCGGGCGCCGCCACGCTGCTGAAGGCGCGGACGGCGGGCGGGCCGGGTCGCGCGTGGTCGGTGGGCGTCGAGCTCGCGACGGGCGCGCTCATGCTGTGGTTCGCGTGGGGAGCGGCCACGCGGCTCGCCGGCGGGTGACAAGCGCCGCTTGGCCGGTCGCACGGACGTTCACCGACCTGTCCGGCGCAGCATGTGAAAGTTTATCGACGTCCTTGTCGAACGCCAGCGCCGCGAACTTCAAGCCCTCGACCGTCGTCAGTTACGGAAAGATCGTCTCGGACAGGTCGTCGATCGTAAGTCCGCCGCGGATCGCCATGGCCGCCGTCTGGATGCCATCGGCGCCTTCCGGTGCGAGAATATGCGCGCCGAGCAGTTTGCGGTTCGCCACGTCCGCGACAAGGTTGATCAGACCCCGCGTATCGCGGGCCGCGAGCGCGCGGGGCACGTCGTGGGGTGAGGGCGCCGAGGCTCGCACGGCATGCCCGGCGGCGCGGGCTTGCGCCTCGGTCGGCCCGACGCTCGCCAACCGGTGGTCCGCGAACACAGTCGCCCTGCCGTCCGGACCGGCGCGCCGTCAAGGAAATGCCCGTCGCGACGGCGGACGCGCATCGACCCACAGTCCGCCTGCTTTGGCCGACTCGACCGCCGCCGCGATCGCCGCGATCGAGGCGAGGCCGTCCTCGACGGTCGGATAGTGGCCGGCGAGCGGGTTCGGAGCGCGGCTCTCCTTGCGGGCGCTAATTTGCTCGGCGAGATCGGCATAGATATTGGCGAAGGCGAGCGGCATGCCCTCGGCGTGCCCGATCGTGACGCGCGAGGCGCGGTCGGCCTCGGGGGAGAGGTCCGGCCCTCCGCGCTCGAGGATCTGCGTGCGGCCATTGAGTGGCGTCCAATAGAGCTGGTTCGGCCATTCTTGCGCCCAGCGCACCCCGCCTTTCTCGCCGAACACCTGAATATTGAAGCCGTGCATGCGTCCGATCGCCACCGAGCTGGTCCACAGCCGCAGAACCGCGCCGCCGTCCATGCGGAAATTGACCATCGCGTCGTCCTCGAGCGAGCGGCTCGCGACGCAGGAGACGAAGTCGGCCGAGAGCTCGCGCGGTCGCTGGCCGCAGACGTAGCTCGCCATGTGGAGAGCGTGGATGCCGCAGTCGGCGAACTGCGCGGAGCGGCCGGCCTGTGCGGGGTCATAGCGCCAGCGCACCCGGGGATTGTCGGCGTCGGCCGCATCGGCGTGGAAGCCGTGCGCGAACTCGGCCTTGACGAGCCGCACTTTGCCGAGGTCGCCGCGCGCCACCATCGCGCGCATGTGGCGCACCAGCGCGTAGCCGGAATAGCCGTAATTGACGGCGAAGATCGCGCCGGTGCGCTTGACCGCCGCGGCCAGGTCCTCGGCCTCCGCGACCGTCATCGTCATCGGCTTCTCGCACAGGACCGCGATTCCCGCTTCGATAAAGGCCTTGGCGATCTCGTAATGCGTCGAATTCGGCGTCGCGACGGTGACAAGATCGATGCGGTCGGACCGGCGGCGCTCGCTAGCCAGCATCTCGCGCCAATCGCCGTAGGCGCGGACGGGCTCGACGCCGAGCTTTTGGGCGAAGGCGCGGCCGCGCGCGGGATCGACGTCAAGCGCGCCGGCCGTGAACGTATACAGGCCGTCGAGCGCCGCGCCGATGCGATGGGCCGCTCCGATCTGGCTGCCTTCGCCCCCGCCGATCAGGCCCCAGTTCAGTTTACCCATGTCCATCAAATCCTCAGTTGAAGCCGATCGAGGCGAGGTAGTCGCGGTTGGCGCGCGCGTCATCGAGCGGCGACGTCGGCCCGGCGGGGGCGCAATCCTGCTCCACCGTGCACCAGCCGCCGTAGCCGCTGTCGAGGAGCGCCCGCCGAACGGCGGGAAAATCGGTCATGCCCTTGCCGAGGTTGCAGAAGACACCCTGCGCGCAGGCCTCGTAGAATCCGATGCGCTCCGCGACCACCTTGGCGCGAACCTTCGGATCGACGTCTTTGAAATGGACATAGACGGTCCGATCGACATGGCGCTTCAGGAACGACACCGGATCCAAACCGGCGAAATGCGAATGGCCGGTGTCGAGACAGATTTTGAGGAGCTTCGAATCGACGTCGGCGAGAAGGCGCTCGACCTCGGGTTCGAAGTCGACGAAGCCGGCGGCGTGCGGATGGATGGAGGCGACAAGGCCGTAGTCCTCCGACGCCATCCTCGCGACGTCGCGGATGCGGCCGACGAAGGTGGCCCGTTCGGCCTCGCTCATCTGTTCGGCCTCCTGGGGACGCCCGGCGGTGGGGGCGCGGCGGGACGAGATCGAGTCGATGAGCACAAGATGCCGCGCCCCGTGCGCGCTCAGCGATTTGCACGTGCGAACCGCTGCGTCCTTCACTTCATCCCATTTCAGCGGATCATGAAAGGGACGGAAGACGACGCCGCCGATCAGGGTCAGCCCGCGCGAGGCGAGCGCGTCGCCCAGCGCCGCCGGATCCTCCGGCATGAAGCCGATTGGCCCCAGCTCAATG
>JAGWKJ010000075.1 GCA_028865375.1 Hyphomicrobiales bacterium
GTCGGCGGCCTCCCACGTCGGGCCGGCGAAGTGGCGGCCGATGGTCTTTCCCGCGGCGTCGAGCAGCGTCGCGACCGGCTCCCTGAGGATCCACGTCAGGCGGCCGTCCGGCGCGGCGGCGCAGGCATAGATTTGCGCGCCGATGCCGGTGGCGCGGAAGGCCTCGGTCGCGCCGGGCGTCGCGAAACCGGGCGGGAGGGCGTCGGCGGCGAGCGCCGCGGGCGCGGCGACGGCCGCCATCGCGCAACAGGCGAGGATCTTGGCGCTGCGCATCGGTGCGTTCCCCCGGGGAGTATCGAGTCGCGGCGACTGTAGGCGCCGGCGGCCGTCCGTCAAACGGCGGCGGCGAGCGCCGCGGCGCCGTCGGTCGCGCCCGCGCGGTCGAAGGCTGCGAAATCGGCGCTCCGGCCGATGGCAGCGCCGAGCCGGGCGAGATAGTCCGCGCGCGGAATCTCGACCGCGCCCAGCGAAGCCAGGTGCGGCGTGACGAATTGCGCGTCGAGCAGGACGAAACCGCCGGCCCGCAGCCGCGCCACCAGATGCACGAGCGCGACCTTCGAGGCGTCGGTCGCGCGATGGAACATGCTCTCGCCGAAGAACGCCGCGCCGAGCGACACGCCGTAGAGGCCGCCGGCGAGCGCGCCCTCGCCGTCGAACGCGGCGATGCAATGCGCATGGCCGCGCGCGTGCAGGGCGCGGTAGAGCCGCTTGATCTCCGGGTTGATCCACGTCCGTCCGCGGCCAGGGCCCTCTTCCGCGCAGGCGTCGATCACCGCGTCGAAGTCGCGATCGGCGCGGACGCCGAAACGGTCGGAACGCAGGGTGCGCGCGAGGCGCCGGCTCACCCGCAGGCCGTCGAGCGGGAAGACGCCGCGCGCGGGCGGATCGACCCAGTGCAGCTCCGCGTCGTCCGCGGATTCCGCCATCGGAAACAGCCCGACGGAATAGGCGCGCAACAGAAGGTCCGGCGTGACCTCGTCGCGCCGTGCGCCCGGTTTCATCGCCGGCGTCTCAAGCGCCCCGCGGCGTCGGGGCGGGCTGGCGCGCGATCGCGCGCATGAGGCCGAAGATCGCCGCCAGCGTCGCGCCGTAGACGAGCATCTGCAACGCCGAAGGGTTGTCGTCGTAGCCCATCAGCGCGTGCAGCGCGCGGCCCGCGATCGATCCTTCCGACGACAGGATCGCCGACGTGTCCCACAGCTTCTGGGTCAGCACGCGCAGCACGCCCGCGTCCTGGAGCAGCGACACGCCCTCCGCCGCCATGCCCGCCGCCACGAAGGCGATCAGCGCGCCCGTGACCGCGAAGAACCGGTTCATCGAGAGCTTGAGCAAGCCGCCGTAGATGGCCAAGCTCGTCAGCGCGCCGAGCGCCAGACCGCCGAGCGCCCCGAACGCGACGCCCGCGCCCTTCTCGCCGCCCGCCAAGAGGCCGTAGAGGAACAGCACGGTCTCGGATCCCTCGCGCAGGATCGCGATCGCGGCGGCGAGCGCCAACGGCGCGGCGGCCGCGCCCGACACCGCAGCGGCGCCCGCGGACTTGAGCTCGCGCGCCAGTTCGCGGCCGTGACGCGCCATGAACACGTTGTGCCAGGCCAGCATGCCGACCGCGGCGAACAGGATCGCGGCGTCGAACAGCGCATGGCCGCGGCCTTGCATCAGCGCGGAGATCGCGCCGGCGAAGACCGCGACGAGTCCTGCGCCCGCGACGCCCGCCGCCGCGCCCGCGCCGATCCAGAACCCGCGGCCGGGCAGGCCGCGCGTGGCGCCGAACAGGATGCCGATGATGAGGCCGCCTTCGATGACCTCGCGGAAGACGATGAGGAGCGCGCCCAGCATGTCAGCGCTCCGCCCTGAGTTGAAACTTCATTTTGGTCGCTCCCATCCTCGGGGTTCAAGGCCCCGCGATCAAGACGCGGCGATCGCCGCGACTCTTCGCTAGGGGGCGCCGGGGCGGGCGGTCAAACGAATTCGTTTCGTTTGGAATCGCTTGAAACTGCGAGCGGAGCGCGCGGCGACGCTCGCCGCCGCGCGCGCGCCGTCACATCGCGGGAACGACCTGGCCGCGGATCGCGCCGCCCTTGTTGTGCGCGGTGTGCATGTTGAAATACAGCATGCCGCCCGACAGCTGCTTTGCCTCGTCGGCCGTCAGCGTGGCCGAGCCCTTGACCGGGCTCGCCAGCGAACCCTTCAACGGGATTTCGACGCCGGCATTGGCGCCGGCGGCCGCGGGGCCGTGGAAATGCGCCATCAACGGCTTCAAATCCTTGTAGGTGACGACCCACGAGAGCTTGTGGGTCGCATCGTCGTAGCTGATGGCGACCGTGCCCGTGCCCTTGGATTTCGTCGGCGGCACTTCGTTGGCGCCCGACAGGTCGGCCTTGTATTTCACGACGGCGGCTTGCGCCGGCGCGACGGCGATTGCGCCCAGCGCGATGGCGGCGATGGCGACGAATTTCATGGTCCGACCTCCCGATTGAAGCGGCCGGACGTCGGCCGCCGAACGATTGTCGCCGCGTTTCGCGGCGTTATGAAGAACGTCCGCCCGCGCCGCGGGTTTCATGACGCGACGTTTCGCCGCGCTTGCCGACCCGGCGCGTGCGCGTGGCCGTGCGCCGCCGCCGCCGCGACCTTGGACCGCGCGCCGGCGCCGATCCGGCGGTCGCGCGACATCGGATGCGCGGGGTCGGCGAGCGATGTCGCCATCCGTTTCATGAGGTCGAAGTCGTGTTCGTCGCGGTATGGCGTCAGGTCGAGGTTCGCGGGCACCTTGGTCAGCCGCTCGTCGCCCATTTCCTTGACGAACGTCTGCATGAAACGGTCGTAAGCGCGCCAGCCGATCCCCTCCGCGCGCACGGCCGCTTCCTCGGCGCGCGTCGCGATCTGGTGGGCGTGCTGATAGTGCAGGCCGAGGTGGTCGATCATCGCCTTCTCGACCTCCTCGTGCAGGATCAGGAAGCGGTCGACCATGACGGCGCGGCCGCGGAACGCGAAACTCGCCGGCAAATGGCGGTCGATGTAGATCGTCCTGCCGTCGCGGCTGTAGCCGGCGAGATAGGGGATGTCGTGATCGCGGTCGATCGCCTTGACGCGGCGCAGGATCGCGTCGAGCGCGCGGTCGAGCATCAGCGCCGAGACGTACGTGTCGGGCACGCGCAGCTTGTCGTGCGGCGCGTCGGCGTGGATGCAATTCGTCGGCATCGC
Source organism: Hyphomicrobiales bacterium (assembly GCA_028865375.1). Classification (GTDB taxonomy): domain Bacteria; phylum Pseudomonadota; class Alphaproteobacteria; order Rhizobiales; family Beijerinckiaceae; genus JAGWKJ01. Next base: position 3,202 of record JAGWKJ010000075.1, read on the forward strand.
GGCTTCCCCGGTTCCCCGAATCGAAAACGCCCCGGCCGTGAGGCCGGGGCGCGCATTCACGCGATGCGGACCGAGGTCATTGCCCGGCGGCCTTCATGGCCTGCACGCACTGGTGCTCGTACTGCGGCCACTTCATGCCGTTGGTCTGGCCGGCGGCCTTGGCGGCCTTCCACTTGACGCCGCACGCCTTCACGCGGGAATTGCCGACGTGGGCGGCGGGCTTGCCGGCCATGGCGCCGCCGGCGGCGGGCTTGGGCGCCGCGGCGGCCGCGGCGGCGGGGGTCGGCGCGGGAGCGGCGGCGGTCTTGCCTTCGCATTGGGCCATGAAGGCCTTCTTCTTCATGCCGTTGAGCGTGCCGCCGGCCTTGGCGGCCTTGTATTGCGCATTGCACTGCTTGGCGGTCGCGGCCGATGCCGGCGAGGCGGCGAGCGTCGCGGCGAAGCCGAGACAGGCGGCCGCAGCGGCGGCGGACAGGACGAGTTTGCGGATCGACATTTCGGTCTCCCTCGATGCCCCGCGGGAGACGCCGAGACGGCGGGCTCCATCGGAGCGGACGCCCGCGATTCGCGCGACGCCCCATGGCCCGCTTGTCGCGTCCGCGGGGTGAACCGCGGCTGAACGAAACGCGGCCATTTCGGGGAGAATAAGCCGGCGAGGACCCCGCGCGCAATGGGCGTGCAGGCTCAAACCGTCCGCTTTCGCCCGGGCTTTTTCGCGCCGCCGTCGCGGCGCCGGAACGGCCAAGCGAGCGCGTGACACAGCCCGCCCCCGAACAGGAAGCCCAGCGCCGCCGCGACGAGGCCTTCCGCGGTCAGCGGCGCGGCGGGACGGAAATCGCCGAGCGTCCCCCGCGCCACGGCGCCGTCGAGCCCGCCCATCAGGGTCGCGACTTGCGTGAAGGGCCCCTCGCGCGTCAGCGCGTCGCGTTGCGTGACGAGCGCGCGCCGGCGCGCCTCGTCGGCGATGAACGCGGCGGCCCGCGCCCGCGCGACCGGATCGGAATCGGCCCGCAGATGTGCCAGCGCGGCGTCGCGCGTCATGCCGAGCTTGATGGCGTCGCCGTCGAACGCCTTGGCCTGGCGGGCGAGCTCGTCGATCGCGCCGCCGAGACGCTGCACGTATTGGCGCTCGTATTCCGGGACCTGCGAGGCGGCCGCCGCGCCGAGCAGGCCGACGGCGAGCGCGACGCGGCCGCGCGCGCTCACGGCAGGCGCAACAGGCCGGCGCGACCGCCGGAATCGCCGAACAGCAGGCGCGTTCCCGCGGCGTCCCAAGCCATTGCGCCCACCGCTCCGCCCGTCTCGCGGCGCACCGCGAGCTCCGAGCCGTCGACGAAACGCACCAGCAGCACGAAGCCGTCAGCATAGCCGATCGCCAGCACGGGCGCCTTGGGGTGGAACGCGCAGGCGGTCACGCGCGAGGGCCTGACGCCGAGCTCGCGGGGCGGCTTGCCCATCGGTCCGTCCTTGTCGGCGAACGGCCAGACGACGCAGGCTTCCGCGCCCGACGTCGCCAGCCAGCGACCGTCGTGCGACCAAGCGAGCGATCGCGACTTGGCGGGATAGCCGGTCATCCGCATGTCGCGGCCGTCGGCCACGCGCCATCCGTGCAGCGCGTTCTCCTGCATCGAGGTGACGAGGAAACGCCCGTCTGGCGACACGGTGGCGTCGATGTGCGCGCCTTTCCAGGCGAGCGTCTTGGGCGGCCCCGCGACGTTGGGGAACCACAGGCTGGCGCCGCCGTAATGGGCGACGACGAGCCGATGACCCTTGGGGAAATACGCGAGGCCGCGCACCGAGGAGGGCGCCTCCCAATCCTTCGCCGCGCCCGCGCGGTCGATCGCGCGCACGCGCTTGGCGCGCGCGATCGCCAGCGCGCCGTCGGGTCCCAGCGCCAGCGCGTCGACCCAACCGGCCTCGCGCGCGATTTCGCGCATTGCGCCGCCCGGCGCGACCTCGACGACGCGGCCGTCGTCGCCGCCGGTGACGAGGCGCTTGCCGTCGGACGCCGCGCACAGGATCGCGCCGTCGGGATGGGCGGCGAGCCGCGCGCCGTCGAGCCAGACCGCGCCGTCGCCGAGCGCGAGCGCGGGCACGTCGCCCGGAAAGGCGCAGGCGACCGTCGGCGCGCCGGCCTCGACGGGCTCCACGCGGTCGATCAGCGAAGCGACGGCGGCGGTCGCGGTCGCGCCCGCGGCCGTCACGCCTTGCAGGCCTCGAAGCCGGCGCGGATGCGCTTCTCGTCGAGCTTGCGGCCGATGAAGACCGCGCGCGACAGGCGCTTCTCTTCCGGCCGCCAGTCGCGCGTCGGCTCGCCGTCGAGGATCATGTGCACGCCCTGGAACACGAAGCGGCGCGGATCGTCCTTCAGCGCCACGACGCCCTTGCAGCGCAGGATGTCGGGCCCGTCGACCTGCACGAGGTCGTTCAGCCACGGCATGAACTTCTCGGCGTCCATGTCGCCCTCGTGGACGATGGAGACCGAGTGCATGTCCTCGTCGTGGTAATGCTTCAGCCCGCCGTGATGGTGATGGTCGTGACCGTGATCGTGATGATGGTCGTGGCCATGGTCGTGGTCCTCGCCGCGCTCGAGGAAGGCGGGCTCGACTTCGAGGATGCGGTCGAGGTCGAAGGCGTTGCGGCCGAGCACGGCGTCGAGCGGCACCTGGCAGCGCTGCGTCTTGTGGAGCTTGGCGTAGGGGTTGATGGCGCGGATGCGCGCCTCGACCTCGGCCAGCTTGGCGGGCGCCACGAGGTCGGTCTTGTTGAGCAGGATCACGTCGGCGAAGGCGATCTGGTTCTTCGCTTCCGGCGCGTCGCGCAGCCGTTCGGACAGCCACAGCGCGTCGGCGACCGTGACCACCGCGTCGAGCCTGGCGGCCGACGACACGTCCTCGTCGACGAAGAACGTCTGCGCGACGGGCGCGGGGTCGGCGAGCCCGGTCGTCTCCACCACGATGGCGTCGAACCTGCCCTTGCGCTTCATCAGGCCATCGATGATGCGGATCAGGTCGCCGCGCACGTTGCAGCAGATGCAGCCGTTGTTCATCTCGAACACTTCCTCGTCGGCGCCCACGACGAGGTCGCCGTCGATGCCCACGGCGCCGAACTCGTTCACGATGACGGCGTATTTCTTGCCGTGCGGCTCCGACAGGATGCGGTTGAGCAGCGTCGTCTTGCCGGCGCCGAGATAGCCGGTGAGCACGGTGACGGGGGTCTTTTCGGCGGTGGCGGAGGGGGTCATCGGTCGTCCCATTCTCGTTCCAACTCTTGTTCCGGCCCGATATAGGGCGGGCGCCGGCGGCCGGGAAGGCGAGCGGGGCCGCCACCGATGTGCATCGACTCCTTTACTTCTTATACTTCTTAGGCGGCGCCATCCTGATGGCAAGAGCCATCTTGACGGCGCCGGCTTTCGGATTACCTTGATGCGGGAGAGGTTCCATGGCCGAGCCGCAGCTCTCCGTCCGCAGCGCCCGCGCCCGCGATCTGGCGCATCGGCTCGCGCGCCGCGAGCGCCGCACCGTCGCGGACGTCGTCGAGCGGGCGCTGGAATCCTACGAAGCGCGCGAGACGGGTCGCGAGCCCGCGGCGGCGTTCTACGCGAGGCTGGCGGCGAACGGCGTCGAGGGCGTCGATCTCGACGCCGCGATCCGCGCCGCCCGCCGCCCGCATCGCGGGCCGGAGATTTGATCTTCCTCGACACCAACGTCGTCTCCGAGACGCTCAAGAAGCGGCCGGACGAAGGCGTCGTCGCGTGGCTGGTGCGGTTCGACGCCGAGCTCGCGTTGCCGACCGTGACGATCGCGGAGATCGCCTACGGCGTCGCCAAGATCAGGCCGGATGAACGCGCGGCGCGGCTGGAGGCCGGCCTCGCCGATTGGCGCCGCCGCTTCGCCGACCGCGTCTTCGCCTTCACCGAGGAGGCCGCGCTCGCCTATGGCGCAATCATGGGCGACGCGTCGCGCGCGGGCCGTCCGATGTCCGCGCCAGACGGGATGATCGCCGCCATCGCGCGCGTGAACGGCGGCCGGCTGGCGACGCGGAACGCGGGGGATTTCGCGGGGACAGGCGTCGAGGTCGTGTCGCCGTGGGGCGCCTGACGGGTCGTCGATGCTGACCGCACGCCGGGGCCGACCGGGCAGGCCGATGCGATGCGTCGGCTCCTCGCGCCGCGTTCATGTTCGGCCGCATTCGGGGGTGGGCAATTCCTCGCTTCCCCTCAATGCGCGGCGTCCCAGTCGGCGGCGGCGCGGGCGTCCACCTTCAGCGGCACGCTGAGCGCGCGGGCGGGCATGGGCGCTCCTTCCATCACCTTGCGCACCAGCGGGACGGTGCGCTCCACCTCGTCCTTGGCGACCTCGAACACCAGCTCGTCGTGGACCTGCAGCAGCATCCGCGCCGACAGGCCGGCGGCGGCGAGCGCGCCGTCCATCCGCACCATCGCGCGGCGGATGACGTCGGCGGCCGTCCCTTGGATCGGCGCGTTGATCGCGGCGCGCTCGTTGAACGCGCGCTCGGACGGGTTGGCGGCGTCGATGCGCGGGTAATGGCACTTGCGGCCGAAGGCGGTGGTCACGTAACCGTGGGCGCGCGCCTTGCGCTTGGTCTCCTCCATGTAGTCGCGGATGCCGGGGAAGCGCTGGAAATAGCGCTTGATGTAGTCGCCCGCCTCCTCGCGCGGGATGCCGAGCTGGTTGGCGAGACCGAACGCCGAGATGCCGTAGATGATGCCGAAGTTGATCGCCTTGGCGCGCCGCCGCACGTCGGACGGCATGCCTTCGACCGGAACGCCGAACATCTCGGAGGCCGTCATGGCGTGGATGTCGAGCCCGTCGGCGAACGCCTTCTTCAGCGCCGCGATGTCGGCGACGTGGGCGAGCACGCGCAGCTCGATCTGCGAATAATCGGCCGACAGGATCGCGTTGCCCGGCGCCGCGATGAACGCCTTGCGGATCTTGCGCCCCTCCTCGGTGCGGATCGGGATGTTCTGCAGGTTGGGCTCGCTCGACGACAGGCGCCCGGTCGTCGTCGCGGCCATCGCGAACGAGGTGTGGACGCGGCCGGTGCGGGCGTCGACATAGGTCGGCAGCGCGTCCGAATAGGTCGATTTCAGCTTGGCGAGCTGGCGCCACTCCAGGATGCGCCTGGGCAGCTCGTGGCCCTCTTCGGCGAGGTCGTCGAGCACCGAGGCCGAGGTCGACCACGCGCCGGTCGCGGTCTTCTTGGCGCCGGGCAGGCCCATCTTGCCGAACAGGATGTCGCCGAGCTGCTTGGGCGAGCCGACGTTGAAGGGCTCGCCGGCCAGCGCATGGATCTCCGCCTCCAGCCGCGCCATGCCCTGCGCGAACTCGCCCGACAGGCGCGAGAGCGCCGCGCGGTCGATGGCCACCCCGCGCCTCTCCATCGCCGCCAGCGCGGGCACGAGCGCGCGCTCCAGCGTCTCGTAGACGGTGGCGACGCCCTCGGCGGCCAGCCGCGGCTTGAACAGGCGCCACAGGCGCAGCGTCACGTCGGCGTCCTCGGCCGCATAGCGCGTCGCGCGGTCGACGGCGACGCGCGCGAAGCCGACGAAGGTCTTGCCCGATCCCGCGACTTCCGCGAACGTGATCGGCTTGTGGCCGAGGAATTTTTCCGACAGCGCGTCCATGCCGTGGCCGCCGCCGTCGGCGCCGCCGTCGAGCGCATAGGACATCAGCATCGTGTCGTCGAACGGTGAAAACCCTACGCCGCGCGCGGCCAGCACGTGGGCGTCGAACTTCACGTTCTGCCCGACCTTGAGGACGTCGGGCGCCTCCAGCAGCGGCTTCAGCAGCGTCAGCGCTTCGGCTTCGCCGACCTGGCCCGCGAGCTTCTTGCCGGCGCCGAACAGGTCCTCGCCGCCGGGATCGACGTGGCCGATCGGCACGTAGCAGGCGCGGCCCGGCGCGACCGCCAGCGAGAAGCCGACGAGCTCGGCGTTATGCGGATCGAGCGAACTGGTCTCGGTGTCGAAGGCGAACGTCCCGGCCGCGCGCGCATCCTCGATCCAGCGCGCCAGCGCGTCGAGGTCGCCGACCGTCTCGTAGGCGGCGAGGTCGAACGGCGCCTTGGCCTCGCCCGCGCGGGCGGCGGCGAGCG
>JAGWKJ010000404.1 GCA_028865375.1 Hyphomicrobiales bacterium
AGACGCGATCGTGGCCGTAGCCGACGCCCGCGCCGGCCGGCACGTCGCGCGTCTGCACCACGCGCGCTTCCAGCGCGACGACGGGGGCCATGCGCGCGGCGGCGGAATCCGTCGCGTCCGCGCCATAGAGCGCGACGCCGGGGCGCACGAGGTCGAACGCGTAGTCGCGTCCGAGGAATATGCCCGCCGAATTGGCGAGCGAGAGCTTGGTGGCCGGCAGCTTGGCCGCCAGCGCGACGAATGCGGCGCGTTGCGCCGCGTTGGCGGGATGGGCGGGCGCGTCGGCGCAGGCGAGGTGGCTCATCGCGAGCGCGAGATCGAAGGCGGCCAGCGCGGAGGGATCGCGCGCCAGCGCCTCGACCTCGGCGGGCGAAAGGCCCAGCCGCGACATGCCGCTGTCGAGCTGGATCGCGGCGGGAAGCCGCTCGCCTCGCGCCGCGCAGAACCGCGCCCAGTCGCGGATTTCCGCCAGCGAATTGAGGACCGGCCGCGCGCGCAAGGCGGCGTGCGCCGCCTCGTCGCCGGCGAGGCAGCCGTTGAGCGCGTAGATCGTCGCCCCGTCGGGCAGGACATCGCGCAAGGCGGCGGCCTCGGAAAGCAACGCGACGAAAAACGTTCGCGCGCCCTCGCGCCACAGGGCCGGCGCGACCCGCGCCGCGCCGAGGCCATAGGCGTCGGCCTTCACGACCGCCGCGGTTTCGGCGGGCCGGGCGCGCTCCGCCAGCGCGCGCCAGTTCGCCCGCAAGGCCGAAAGGTCGATCGTCAGCCGTCCTTGGGCGCCGGTCGCGGGCATGTCGGCGAAGGTTCCTTTCGCGGCGGCGGGCGTTTCGTCGGCGCGCCGGAGGATTCCACGGATCGCCGGAATCCGCCAGTTCCGGCGCCGGCCCCGTCGGTCACGTCACGGCGAAATGCAGGTCGCCGACGCCCTCGATGCCGCCTTCGACCCGGTCGCCCCGCATGAGGGGGCCGACGCCGGCCGGCGTGCCGGTCATCACGAGGTCGCCCGGCCGCAGTTCCATCGAGCGCGACACGAAGGCGATCAGTTCCGGCACGCTCCAGATCATGGCGGCGAGGTCGCCGTCCTGGCGGACGGCGCCGTTCACCGACAGCCGGATGCGGCCCGTCGCAGGATGGCCGGTCCTCGCGACCGGGCGGATCGGCGACATCGGCGCCGAGCGGTCGAAGCCTTTGGCCCAGTCCCACGGCCGGCCCGCGGCCTTCGCCCTCGCCTGCTGGTCGCGACGCGTGAGGTCGACGCCCGCGGCGTATCCGAACACGAGGTCGAGCGCGCGCGTCGGCGCGACGTCGACGCCGCCCTGGCCGAGCGCCACGACGAGCTCGATCTCGTGGTGCAGATCGACCGTGTCGGGCGGATAGGGAACGCCCAGCGCGGCGTCGAAGGCGGCGTCGGGCGGCTTCATGAAGACGAACGGCGGCTCGCGGCCGGGGTCGCCGCCCATCTCGCGGGCGTGTTCGGCGTAGTTGCGGCCCACGCAGAACACTCGCCGCACCGGAAAGCGCGCCGAGGAGCCCTCGACCGCGATCGAAGGCCGTTCGGGCGGCGCGAAGACCCAATCCTCCGCCACGGCGAGGCGCCGCTCAGGCCCGGACGGCGGCGCGGCGTTCGCGGTCGCGCTCGCGGCGGCGATCCTGCGGCGGCTGGTAGGCGACGCGGCGGTGGTGAGCGCAATAGGGGCCGACCTCGGGCGTCTTGCCGCCGCAATAGCGGAACTCCGAGGTCGTCGGGTCGCCGAGCGGCCAGCGGCACATCATCTCGCGAAGTTCGACGATCGTCACCGGTTCGGTCATCGGCACGACTTCCGCGACCTCTTCGACGCGCGGGCGCGGCGCGGGCTGGGCGGCGCGCGCGGGCGCGAAGGCGAGCGCGGCGTTGCCGTGGGTCATGGGCACGGCGG
>JAGWKJ010000076.1 GCA_028865375.1 Hyphomicrobiales bacterium
GATCGGGTTCCAAGGTTTGTTGATGAGTGATGACGTGTCGATGAATGCGCTCTCCGGATCAATTGGGGAGCGAACGAGAGCCATTTTTGCTGCCGGCTGCGACGTCGTCCTCCACTGCAACGGTATCCTCGAGGAAATGCGCGAGGTCGCCGCCTCGACGCCGGAATTATCAGGGATTGCGTTTCAGCGCGCCGAGCAGGCGCTGGCGTCGCGTGGCAACGCGCAGCCGCTCGACCGGGGGGCGGCCCGAGCCGAACTTGAAGCTCTGATCAACAGAGCAGGGACTTGAACAGCGCATGACTGCAGAAATTCTCTCGTTCGAAACCGGTCGTCCGGCGGAACTTGCCGAAGGCGAGCCGGCGCTGGTCGTCGACGTCGAAGGCTATGAGGGTCCGCTCGATCTGCTGCTCGCGCTGGCGCGGCAGCAGAAGGTCGATCTCGCCAAGATTTCGATCCTGGCGCTGGCCGACCAGTTCCTCGCCTATGTCGAGGCGGCGCGCGCCGTCAGGCTGGAACTCGCCGCCGATTATCTCGTGATGGCCGCTTGGCTCGCCTATCTGAAGTCGCGGCTGCTGCTGCCCGCCCCGCCATCGGGCCCCGAGCCGGACGCCGGCCTGCTAGCCCAAGCGCTCGCCGATCGCCTGCGACGGCTGGAAGCGATCCGCGAGGCGGCGCGCAAGTTGGCCGAGCGGCCTCGGCTCGGCCGCGACTTCTTCGCCCGCGGGATGCCCGAGCCCGTCGCCGTCGAGCGCAAGACGCGCTACGAGGCGCGCGTCTATGACCTGCTGGCCGCCTATGCCCAGCAGCGCCAACGTCATGCGCTGGCGCGGGTGCGGATGGCGCCGCGCGCCGTATGGTCGCTGGCCGAGGCGCGCGGCGCGCTCGAACGCCTGCTCGGCATGGCGGTCGATTGGATGTCGCTCGACGATTGGCTGTCCCGATACGCGCAAGGCCCCGAACAGCGCCGCACCGCGCGCGCCTCGACCTTTTCCGCCTCGCTGGAACTCGTCCGCGAAGGCAAGATCTCGTTGCGGCAGTCGGCAGCCTTCGCGCCGATTTACGTGCGCGCCGGCGTCGTCGCGCCGGAAACCTAAGTTGCAGCGTCAAGGAGAGAGCGATGGGTGAAGTCGCCATGTTGTTCGACGAACCGCAAGCCGGTCCGTCGCCCGAAGCGATCAGGATCGCGGAGGCGGTCGTGTTCGCCTCGTCAGAGCCGGTCGAGCCGGCCGAGATCGCGCGTCGCCTTCCCGAAGGCGCCGACGTCGGCGCCGTGCTCGACGAAGTGCGGGCGCTCTATGCGGCGCGCGGCGTCAATTTGGTCAAGATCGCCGGCAAATACGCGTTCCGCACGGCGCCGGACCTGACGTGGATCCTGTCGCGCGAGGCGCCCGAGACGCGCAAGCTTTCGCGCCCCGCGCTGGAGACGCTGGCCATCGTCGCCTATCACCAGCCGGTGACGCGCGCCGAGATCGAGGACATCCGCGGCGTCGCGCTGTCGCGGGGCACGCTCGACGTGCTGCTCGACACGGGCTGGGTGCGCCTGCGCGGTCGGCGCAAGGCGCCGGGCCGCCCGGTCACCTATGGCACCACGGAAGGGTTCCTCGCCCATTTCGGTCTCGAAAAGGTCGGCGACCTGCCGGGCCTCGAAGACCTGAAGGGGGCCGGCCTGTTCGACGGGCGCCTGCCGCCGGGATTTGGCGTGCCGTCGCCCGACGATTCCTCGATCCTGCGCCAAGACGAGGACCCGCTCGATGATCCGCCCACCGCCGCCGCCGAGGAGATCGCCGCTGCGCCGGACGAGGCCGACGACCCGCGCGAGGCTTCGGATGACCCGCAAGACGCGCGCGAAATCGACCCGAACGCCGATTGACTGATCGGGCGCCGTGCCCGCCGCGACGATCCGTCCGCGACTAGGTGGGTGCGCGTGGTTGCCGGTGCACGACGTCCTCCCGTAAGGGAGCGCCATGAACTTGCCGCGCCCGCTCCTCGTGTTCGATCTCGACGGCACCATCGCCGATACCGCGCCCGACCTGATCGGCGCGCTCAACCGGACGCTGGCCGACGTCGGCGAAGCGCCCGAACCGCTGTCGAACGCGTCCAAGCTCGTGGGCGCGGGCGGGCGCGCGATGATCGCGCGCGCGATGGCGTGGCGGGGCAGGCCGCTGACCGCCGAGGCCGTCGAACCTTTGTTCGCGAAATTCCTCGCCCATTACGAGGCCCATATCGCCGACGAGAGCTTCCTGTTTCCCGGCCTGACGGCGGCGCTCGACCGCTTCGCCGGCGAAGGCTACGTCTTCGCGGTCTGCACCAACAAATACGAAAATCTCGCCAATACATTGTTGAAACGCTTAGAAATAGCATCACGATTTGCCTTCGTGTGCGGCCAGGACACGTTCGGAATCGGCAAGCCGGACCCCAAGCCGCTGTTGGGCACGATCGCCGCGGCCGGCGGCGCGGTCGGCCGCGTGACCATGGTGGGCGACGCGCAGCCCGACATCGGCGCGGCCCGGGCCGCCAAGGTGCCGGTGGTGGCGGTGGGTTTCGGCTATTCCGAGCCTCCGGTCGCGGAGTTGGGCGCCGACCGCACGATCGGCCATTACGACGAATTGTGGGAGGCCGTGCGCTCGTTGGAGCGTTCGTCCGTCGATCCGTGACCGATGTCGCCAATGGCGCCTTGACTTGCCGCGAGCGCGCGCCATAAGCACGCACGTCTTCGACTGCTGGACGGGCGCGTAGCTCAGCGGGAGAGCACTCCCTTCACACGGGAGGGGTCACAGGTTCAATCCCTGTCGCGCCCACCAGTCGGGACCTCGGTAACCATGTCGGCGCGGGGATGATGCGTCGCCGGTCCGTTCGTGGCATGTTAACCTTGTCGTCCCCGCCGTTTCGGGGCGTCGCACGTCTTTCCGGGGGCCGTCGAAATGTCGAAATCGCCGTTCGCAGCGCTGATCGCCGGCTCCGCTTTGCTGTTGGCCGCCGCGGGTCCGGCAGCGGCTTGGACGGACGTTCCCGGCCTCGGCCAGCCCTACAACGTGCCACCCGGCGCGACCTCGACGCCCGACGCGCCGGCGGTGTCCGTCATTCCGCCGCAGGAAGTCACGTATTCCGGGCCCTATTCGCCCGGCACCATCTACGTTTCGACGACGGAACGTCGGCTGTATTACGTGCTGCCGGGCCACAAGGCGATCAAATATGCCGTCGGCGTCGGCCGTCCGGGCTTCACGTGGGCGGGTTCGCACACGATCGTCAACAAGCGCATCTGGCCCGATTGGACGCCACCGGCGCAAATGCTGCTGCGCCAGAAGGGCCTGCCAAAGCACATGGCCGGCGGCCCGGACAATCCGCTTGGCGCGCGTGCGCTCTATATCGGGGGCACGCTCTACCGCATCCACGGCACCAGCCAGCCCGAGACGATCGGCCAAGCGATGTCGTCGGGCTGCATCCGCATGATGAACCAAGACGTGAAAGACCTCTACGCCCGCGTGAAGGTCGGCTCCCCGGTCATCGTGCGCTGAGGGCGCGCGGGGCGTTCATCCCCGCGTGAGGCCCTTGGCGGCGAGTTCCGCCTCGTAGGCGGCGAATTCCGCGTCGCGCCGCCTCCCCATGCCACGCAGGAAGCGCCACGTGTAGAGCCCGGTCTCGTGCCCGTCGTCGAAGACGATGCGGACCGCGTAATTGCCGACCTGTTCCAAGTCGCGGATAGCGACGGCGCGCTTGCCGCCGACCGTGACGCGTTGCGAGGGCGCATGGCCCTGCACCTCGGCGCTCGGGCTGCGCACGCGCAACAGCTCGGCGGGAAGGTCGAAGCTCGCGCCGTCGTCGAAGCTGACGGCGAGCGTGCGGCCGGATTCCTTCAGGCGCAGCTCGGTCGGCCAAGGATCGGTCGACAGGTCGGTCGAAGGATCGGTGTAATCTTCGTGGGCCAAGAAATCCTCCCGCGCGTCCCGTCATGCCGCGACGCCGGCGCGCTGTCTGCGCCGTCGCCGCCGTGCTAGGGTGCGGGGATGAAGCACGAAACCGACTTCGCCGTCCCGGGCCGGAACGTCGCGGTGCGCGCCGCGCCGCTGGTCGACCCGTTCGGGCGCGCGATTTCCTACGTCCGCATTTCGGTCACCGACCGCTGCGACTATCGCTGCGTCTATTGCATGTCCGAGGACATGCGTTTCCTGCCTAAGCGCGAGGTCCTCTCGCTGGAGGAGATCGACCGCCTCGCCGGCGCCTTCGTGCGGCTCGGCACCAAGCGCATCCGCATCACCGGCGGCGAGCCGCTGGTGCGGCGCGGCGTGACGACGCTGTTCCGCGCGCTGTCGCGCCGGTTCGAGGACGGGCTGGCCGAGCTGACGCTGACCACCAACGGTTCGCAGCTCGCCAAATACGCCGCCGAGCTGGCCGCCTGCGGCGTCAAGCGCGTCAACGTCTCGCTCGACACGCTCGATCCGACCAAGTTCCGCGAGGTCACGCGGCGCGGCGACATCGCCGACGTCCACGCCGGGATCGACGCCGCCTTGGCGGCGGGCATGAAGGTGAAGATCAACGCGGTGGCGCTGCGCGGCGTCAACGACGGCGAGTTCCGCGCCATCGTCGACTTCGCCCACGCGCGGGGCATGGACGCGACCTTCATCGAGGTGATGCCGCTGGGCGACATCGAACCGGCGCGGATCGACCAATACTTGCCGCTGTCCGAGGTGCGCGCGACGCTCGCCCGAACGCTGACCTTGACCCCATCGGCCCATTTCACCGGCGGCCCGGCGCGCTACTATGACGTTGCGGAGACCGGCGGCCGGATCGGCTTCATCACGCCGCACACGCACAATTTCTGCGAAAGCTGCAACCGCGTCCGCGTCACCTGCACGGGCACGATGTTCATGTGTCTGGGCCAGGACGACGCCGCCGACCTGCGCGCGCCGCTGCGCGCGGGCGACGACGCGGCGCTCGAAGCGGCGATCCGCGCCGCCATCGCCCGCAAGCCCAAGGGCCACGACTTCGTCATCGACCGCGCCGACGGCAAGCCCGCATTGGGCCGCCACATGAGCGTCACCGGGGGCTGAGGGCTTCGCGGCCGAATCCGGAATGACGGCATGGCGGACATCGCGCCCAATGAAGGCTTCGCGCCTCTGGGCGCCCTTCAGGCCTCGCGTCCTTCACCAAGCCGGCCCGCCCGCCTTGTCTTCGCCTCGCTTGGGCACTAGGTTCCGCCCCACATCGAGGGACGCGGGTCCCGCCACGTTCGGGTGACGACATGGGCAGCCTCAGCATCTGGCATTGGTTGATCCTGGGCGGCATCGCGCTGGTGCTGTTCGGCGGCAAGGGCAAGATCTCCGACGTCATGGGAGACGTCGCCAAAGGCGTGAAATCCTTCAAGAAAGGCCTCGCCGACGACGACGCGCCGGCCAAGCCGGCCGAATCCGCGCGCGTCGTCGACCAACGTTCGATCGACGCGGCCGCCGACAAGCGCCCGGTCGGCTGACGATCTCTCGCGGGCCTGCGCTCGCCTCGAATGGACGCGACGAAGTCGCGACGCCTGCATCGCCATGTTGGACCTGTTCGATCCGGCGAAGATGATGATCGTCGGCGTGCTGGCGCTGCTCGTCATCCCCCCCAAGGACCTGCCGGGCGTCATGCGCACGCTCGGCGTCTGGGTCGGCAAGATGCGCCGCATGGCCTCCGAGTTCCAGGGCCAAGTGATGGAGGCGGTGCGCGAGACCGGCATCGAGGACGTGAAGAAGGATCTCGAAGAGCTCGAACGCGCCTCCAAGGTCGACGTCGCGTTCGACCCGGTCGCCGACGTGAAAGGCGAATTGGAAGGCGCTCTGGGCGCCCGCGACGCGACCCCCGCGCAAGGTTCGCTCGAATTCGAGGACGAAGCGCACAGGCCGTCGCCCGCGCCCGCCTCCAAGCCGCGCCTGCGTTCGCGCGCCGCGATCGCGGCGCCGGCCCCCTCCGACGCGCCGGAAGGCGCGTGAGCCGATGAGCGAGGCCGACATCGAGGCGACCAAGGCGCCCTTGATGGACCACTTGCTCGAGCTGCGCTCGCGCCTGATCAAGTCCGTTCTGGCGTTCCTCGTCGCGTTCGCGGTCTGCTATTTCTTCTCGCGCCGCATCTTCGACGTGCTGATCCACCCGTTCGAGGCGGTGGTGGGGCCCGACCACGCCAAGCTGATCGCGACCGACTTCTTCGAAAGCTTCCTGACCAACCTGAAGCTCTCGATGTTCGGCGCCGCCTTCATCTCGTTCCCGATCGTGGCGACGCAGATCTACCGCTTCGTGGCGCCGGGGCTGTATCGCGACGAACGGCGAGCCTTCGCGCCGTGGCTGGTGGCGACGCCGGTGTTCTTCGCGCTGGGCGCGACCTTCGTCTATTTCGTCGCGCTGCCGATGCTGATCCGGTTCTCCGCCTCGTTCCAGCAGGCGGGCGGGGCGGGGCAGGCGAGCGTCGAACTGATGCCCCAAGTCAGCAAATACCTCGCCAACGTGATGACGCTCGTGTTCGGCTTCGGCGTCGCGTTCCAGTTGCCGGTCGTCCTCACGCTGCTCGGCCGCGTGGGCATCGTCGACGTGCCGTTCCTCGTCTCCAAGCGGCGCTACGCCATCGTGGGCGTGGCCGCGGTCGCCGCCGTGCTGACGCCGCCCGATCCGCTCAGCATGTTGGCGCTGACCGCGCCGATGCTGCTGCTCTACGAGGGTTCCATCGTGGCGCTGCGATTGATGGCGCGCGCCGACGCCCGCAGGGTCGCCAAGGCCGGCGCCGCGACGAAGGCGGACGGCGCATGAGCGGCGCGCCGGGCCGCATGGACGCGCGCGAGACCGCGGCCGCGGTGGCCGTCGCCGTCGTCTGGGGGCTGACGTTCATCGCCATCAAGCGCGGCGTGGCGGAGATACCGCCGCTGATGTTCTCGGCGCTGCGGTTCTTGTTCGCCGCCGTGCCGGCGGCCTTCTTCCTCAGGCCGCCGAAGGCGGCGGCGTGGCGCGTCGTCGCCTATGGCATCGTGCTGGGCGTGGGCCAATTCGGCCTGTTGTTCCTCGCCATCCGCGCGGGAATGCCAGCCAGCCTGTCGGCGGTTGTGGTGCAATCGCAGGCGTTCTTCACCGTCGCGCTGGCGGCGCCGCTGCTTGGCGAGCGTCCGACGCCGATGCAGGCGATCGGAGGGGCGGTGTCGCTGGCGGGCATCGTGACGATGTCGATCGACCGCCTCGGCGGCGCGTCGATCGGGCCATTCGTCATGGTGGTGGGCGGCGCGTTCTGCTGGGCGATCGCCAACGTGCTCGCCAAGGGCGCCGCGCGCGACGGCGGCGGGCGGGTGGACATGTTCGCCTTCGTCGTGTGGTCGAGCCTCGCCGCGCCGGCGCCGCTGTTCGCGCTGTCCTATGCGGTGGAGGGACGCGGCGCCTTCGTCGCGCTCGCGCACACGAGCTTCGTCGGCTGGATCTGCGTCGCCGTCGTCGCCTATGGGGCCACCATCTTCGGTTTCGGGCTCTGGAGCTGGCTGATGAGCCGGCATTCGGCCGCCACCGTCGGGCCGTTCTCGCTGCTGGTGCCGGTGGTCGGGGTCGTGGGGAGCATGCTCGCGTTCGGCGAGAGCATGAAACCGCTGGAAGTGGCGGGCGCGAGCCTCGTGCTGTCGGGGCTGGCGCTCGGCCTCGCGCCGGCGCCACGCGCGCTCGCGGCGAAATTCTCGGGATCGACGCCTTGACCGCCGCCGCCGTCTCCGCGCTGCGCACCTTGAAGACCGAGCGCGAGGGCCTCGCCGCGCTCGAAGCGGCGATGGCGGAGCAAGGCGCCGACGGGCTCGGCGCGCGGTTCGCGCGCGCGGTCGGGACGCTGGGCGCCGCGCGCGGCCGCGTGATCGTCACGGGCGTCGGCAAGTCCGGCCATGTCGGGCGCAAGATCGCGGCCACTTTCGCCTCGACCGGGCGGCCGGCGAGCTTCGTCCACGCGGCGGAGGCGGCGCACGGCGACCTCGGCATGATCCAGGACGGCGATTGCGTGCTGGCGCTGTCGTGGTCGGGCGAATCGGCCGAACTGGCCGCCATCACGGCCTATGCGCGCCGCTTCGCGATTCCCCTCGTCGCGATCACCGCCAAGGCGGACGGCGCGCTCGCCCGCGCGGCGACGGTGGCGCTGGTGCTGCCGGCCGCCGAGGAGGCGTGCCCCAACGGGCTGGCGCCGACGACCTCGACGACGATGCAGCTCGCGCTCGGCGACGCGCTGGCGGTCGCGCTGCTCGAAGCGCGCGGCTTCACCGCGCTCGACTTCCGGGTCTATCACCCGGGCGGCAAGCTCGGCGCGCTGCTGACCTCCGTCGAGGAAGTGATGCACGTGGGCGCGCGGATGCCCGTGGTCGGCGCCGGCGCGACGATGGCGGAGGCGATGGCGGAGATGACCGCCAAGGGCCTCGGCTGCGCGCTGGTGTGTGAGGCCGACGGGCGGCTCGCGGGCATCGTCACCGACGGCGACCTGCGCCGTCACGCCGGGCCGGACCTGCCGACGCGGCCGGTCGGCGCCGTGATGTCGCGCGCGCCGCGCGTCGTGCCCGCCGAGGCCTCCGCGGTCGAGGCGCTCGACGCGCTGCGCGCGCATCGGGTGACGCAGCTCGCCGTGGTCGACGGCGCCGGCCGCGCGCGCGGATTGGTGCATCTGCACGACCTGCTGAAGCTCGGCATCGCATAGGGCCGGTCCCGCCCGCTACGCCCCCACGGCGTCGAGGCGGACGATTTCGGCGCGCGCGCCGGCCTCCGCCTTCGGCGCGAAGGGTTCGCGCACGATCAGCGCGTCGGCCCGCGCGAGCGCGGCGACCAGCGAGGAATCCTGGTCGGGCAGGGCGGTCGCCACGAGGCCGCCGTCGGCGCCGCGCGCGAGCGTCGCGCGCAAGAAATCCTTGCGCAGGTCGTTGGCGCGCAGGCCCGCGCCGAGGGTCGCGGGTTCGAGCGGCAAAACGGCCGCCGCCGGGTCGCCCAGCAACGCGCGCACCAGCGGCCGCAGGAACAGGATCGCGCAGACGATCGAGGACACCGGATTGCCGGGCAGGCCGAGCACGCGCGCCGACCCGAGCCGGCCGTGCATCAGCGGCTTTCCCGGCCGCAACGCGACGCGGTGGAACGCGAGGTCCATGCCTTCGCGCGCGAACGCCTTCGCGACGAGGTCGTAGTCCCCGACCGATGCGCCGCCGATGGTGACGACGACGTCGGCTTCGAGCGCGCGCGCGCGGGCGAACGCTTCGGCCAGCGATTCATAGGTGTCCCGCGCGATGCCGAGGTCGAAGGCCCGAGCGCCCGCCGCCTCCGCGATCGCGGCCACCGC
>JAGWKJ010000405.1 GCA_028865375.1 Hyphomicrobiales bacterium
GACCTCGCCCGCGCCTTCGCGCGCGGCGCCAACCTGCTGACGCTCGACGAGCCCACCAACGACCTCGACGTCGAGACGCTCGACATGCTCGAGGAGGCGCTCGCCGAACATCCCGGCACGCTCATCCTCGTCAGCCACGACCGCGACTTCCTCGACCGCGTCGCGACCTCGGTGATCGTGGACGAAGGCCGCGGCGAATGGTGCGAATACGCCGGCGGCTATTCCGACATGGTGGCCCAGCGCGGGCGTGGCGTCGGGGCGGCTTCGGCCCCGGCCTCCACGCCCCAGAAGGCGAAGCCAGCGAGGGAATCCGCGTCGGCGCGCGAAGCGGCGCCCGCCGCCAAGGCGAAGCTCGGCTTCAAGGAAAGGCGCGCGC
This sequence comes from Hyphomicrobiales bacterium, assembly GCA_028865375.1. Classification (GTDB taxonomy): domain Bacteria; phylum Pseudomonadota; class Alphaproteobacteria; order Rhizobiales; family Beijerinckiaceae; genus JAGWKJ01. The sequence continues at coordinate 377 of JAGWKJ010000405.1, forward strand.
TGGAGACGCTGCCCGACCTGATCGACGCGCTGGGCCGCGACATCGACAAGTTGCGCGCCGCGCTCTGCGATGCCGGCCTCTTCGCGCGCGATCCGAAGCGCTTCGCCGCGATCACCGAGGCGCTCGGGCGCGCCGAAACCGAGCGCGCGGCCTCCGAGGACGAGTGGCTCAGGCTCGAAGGCCTGCGGGAGGCGAGCGAGGCCTGACCGCCGCGCTCAGAGCCGCAGCGATTCGCGCACGCGCGCCGGCCAGGCGGCGCGATCGGCGCCGTGGACCGCGAACAGCGCCACCGTCAGGCGATCCATTCCGAAGGCGACGCAGGCCGTGTGGGCGGGCGCGTCGTCGGCCGAGCGCAGGTCCCACGTCAGGCCGAAATGGTCGCGGTGACCGTTGAAGCTCATGCAGGCGGTCGCCTTGCCGGCGCCGCGCAGCGGCACCAGCATCTCGAACTTCAGCGCCGCCTGGCGCTGCGCCACCGCCTTCATCCGGCCGACGCGGCCGAAGAACGGGTCGTCCGCCACGTCGAGCCGGAACGGCAGGCCGAGGTCGTCCGCGATCTCGGGCGCGCGGTCCATCCAGGCGTCGCGGAACGCCGCCACGTCGTCGGGACGGCCCATGCACACGAACTCGCGCATCCTGAAGCTCTGGAAGCGGTCGAGATGGGACGACGGCTCGGCGCGGAAGCAATCGGCGGCGACGTCGAAGATGGCGCCGCCCTCGGGCAGCGGTCCGCGCGCGGCGGCCAGCGGATAGACGGGATAGCAGGCGGCGGGCGACAGCACGAGGTCCGACGGCGTCGTCGCGTCGGTCCAGTCGCCGCCGGCCTCGAAGCGGGACACCGCGCCCTCGATCTCGGCCTCGCCCCCGTGCAGGCCGCAGACGCAGCCGAGCAGGTTGGGGAAGCTCTTCAGGTAGCCGGATTTCTCGACCATCTTGCGCGACGAGACCGGAGGGAAGCGATAGGTCTCCGCGCCCTCGGGCCGCAATCGCGTCACCCAGGCCGCCAGCCGCTCCAGCGTGTCCTCGTAGACTTCGGTGCGCAGGTATACGCCGGGCACGCCCGTGGTGCGGAACAGGACGGGCGCGAGCCAGTCGAGCGGGTCGGGCGCGGCGGCGGACGCGGCGTCGCGAGCCAGCGCGCGGGGATCGACGGCGAGGTTCATGGAGGCGCTCCTGTCGTCTGGGTCAGGCGGCGAGGCCGTCGGGCGCGCCGGTCAGCAGCGCGCCGGAAGCCATGCCGGAGAGAATGCGGTCGTTGCTGATCATCAGCGGCGCCGACAGGAGGTCGCGCACCGCGCGGCCGACCGAGAAATCGCCGTCGTTGCGGTAGCCTGCCAGCCCGCAGGCGCGCAGCGATTGCAGCGCGATCGAGGAGGCGCGTTCGGCCGCCTCCACCTTCAGCAGGTTGATGCGGGTCTGGAACTCGATCGACGTCAGCGCGCCCTCGTCCTCGCCGCGCTTCGTCACCGCCTCGGCGCCTTGCAGCACCAGAGCTCGCAGCGCGGCGAGGTCGCTCGCCGCCGCCGCGATGCGCGC
>JAGWKJ010000077.1 GCA_028865375.1 Hyphomicrobiales bacterium
AGCCCGCCGGCGCGTCGTCGCGCAAGGGACGCGGCAACGGGAAGAACACGTCCTCCTCCGCGGCGTTGACGAGCTCGACATCGAGCGCGTAGCGCGCCGCGAAGGCGTCGAGCACTTCCTCGACCAGCACTTCCGGCGCCGAGGCGCCGGCGGTGACCGCGAGCGAGGCGACGTTCCCGAACGCCGACCAGTCGATGTCGGCGGCGCGCGGCACCAGGGCCGCGACTTTGCAGCCGGCGCGCTCGGCCGCCTCTCGCAGGCGCTGCGAGTTCGACGAGTTCGGCGAGCCGATCACGATCGCCGCGTCCGCCCGCGCGGCGGCGCGCTTGATCGCCTCCTGCCGGTTGGTGGTGGCGTAGCAGATGTCCTCGCGATGGGGACCCACGATGCCGGGAAAGCGCGCCTTCAGGGCGTCCACGATGGCGCGCGCGTCGTCGACCGACAGCGTGGTCTGCGTGACATAGGCGAGCGGCGTCCCGTCGTCGGGCAGCGCGGCGACGTCGGCCAGCCTCTCGACGAGAATCGCCGCGCCGGGCGGCAATTGCCCCATCGTGCCCACCACTTCCGGATGGCCGGCGTGCCCGACCAGCGCGATCCGCCGGCCGCGGCGGCGGTGGATCTCGGCCTCGCGATGGACCTTGGTGACGAGCGGGCAGGTCGCGTCGAGCGCGAACAGCTTGCGGCGCGCCGCCTCATCGAACACGGACTTGGGCGCGCCATGGGCCGAGATCACCACGGGCGCGTCGCCGTCGGGCGCCTCGGACAGTTCCTCGACGAACACCGCGCCCTTTGCGCGCAGGGCGTCCACGACGTAGCGGTTGTGGACGATTTCGTGGCGCACGTAGACCGGCGCGCCGTGCAGCGCGAGCGCGCGCTCCACCGCGTCGATGGCGCGCACCACGCCGGCGCAGAACCCGCGCGGCGCGCACAGCAGCACCTTGAGCGTCGGCTTCGCCGCAGGGCCGGCCGGAGGCCCCGACGTCGCCGGTTCCGCGGTCACGACCGCGCCGGGCCGCCCTTGGTGACGCCCACCATCGCCGGCCGCAAGGTGCGCTCGCCGATCCGCCAACCGCCCTGCATGACGTTGGCAACCGTGCCGACGGGCTTGGTCGCGTCCTCCACCTCGAACACCGCCTGGTGGACGTTGGGGTCGAACTTTTCGCCCTCGGCCGAAATCGGCTTCACCGAATGGCGCGACAGCGCGGCGATCAGGTCGCGCTCGGTCAGCTCCACGCCCTCGATCAGCGTGCGCACCGCGGGGTCGGCGGCCTCGCGGACCTCGGCCGACACGCTGGCCAGCGCCCGGGCGAGGTTGTCGGCGGTCGAGAGCATGTCGCCGGCGAACTTGGTGACGGCATAGACGCGCGCGTCGGCCGCCTCACGCTCGGAGCGGCGGCGGAGGTTCTCGGTCTCGGCGATCGCGCGCAGCAGACGGTCCTTCAGCGCGGCGTTTTCCTCGCGCAGCGCCGCGGCTTCGGCGGCGGGATCGACCGGAGGAGCGGATTCGGCGGCGGCGGCGATGTCGTTGTCGGCCATGGTCCCGTTTCTCCGCGAAGCGCCGCGGATATCGGGGGTCGCCATCGAAAAATCAAGCGTGGCGACGACGCGCCCGCCATTGCCTCGAGGCCCGGCGCGGCTATGCTCGCGCCAAACGGGGCGGTGAATTGCGCTATTCGATCTTCTCGGTCCTGCGCGAGGCGCTGCGCGGCCAATCCGGCTGGACGCCCGTCTGGCGCGAGCCGACGCCCAAGCCGCGCTACGAAATCGTCATCGTTGGCGGCGGCGGGCACGGCTTGGCGACCGCGTATTACCTCGCCAAGGAACACGGCATCCGCGACGTGGCGGTGATCGAACGCTCCTGGCTCGGCTCGGGCAGCGTCGGGCGCAACACCACCATCGTGCGCTCCAATTACATGCTCGACGGCAACGTTCCCTTCTACGAGACGTCGCTCAAGCTCTGGGAAGTGCTGGAGCGCGAGATCAATTACAACGCCATGGTGTCGCAGCGCGGCGTGCTCAACCTGTGGCACGACGAGGGCCAGCGCGACGCCTGCCTGCGGCGCGGCACGGCGATGCGCCTGCACGGCGTCGACGCGACGTGGCTGGAGCGCGAGGACGTGCGGCGGATGGCGCCGTTCCTCGATTTCGAGCACGCCCGTTTTCCGATCCTCGGCGGCCTGTTGCAGCCGCGCGGCGGCACGGTGCGGCACGATGCCGTGGCCTGGGGATACGCGCGGGCCGCCGACGCGCTGGGCGTCGACCTGATCCAGGAGTGCGAAGTCACCGCGATCCGCCGCGACGGCGACCGCGTGACCGGCGTCGAGACGACCCGGGGCGCGATCGAATGCGGCAAGCTCGGCCTGTGCGCCGCCGGCGACAGTTCGCGGCTGGCCGCGATGGCGGGCCTGCGCCTGCCCGTCGAGACGCACGTCCTGCAGGCCTATGTCACCGAGGGGCTGAAGCCGTTCCTCGACCAAGTCATCACCTTCGGCGGCGGGCACTTCTATTTCTCGCAATCCGACAAGGGGGGAATCGTGTTCGGCGGCGCGATCGACGGGTACAATTCCTACGCGCGCCGCGGCGGCCTGCCGATGCTGACCGAGGTGATGCGCGAAGCCGCCTCGCTGTGCCCGCCGCTGTCGCGGGCGCGTGTGCTGCGCTCGTGGGGCGGGGCGATGGACATGTCGATGGACGGGTCGCCGATCATATCGAAGACGCCGCTTCCCAACCTCTACCTCAACGCGGGCTGGTGCATCGGCGGCTTCAAGGCGACGCCGGCGTCCGGCTTCGCCTTCGCCCACACGATCGCGCGCGACGAGCCGCACGCGATCAACGCGCCCTATCGGCTCGACCGCTTCCGCGACGGCGCGACGATCGACGAATCGGGGAGCGGCGCGTCGCCGTGGCTGCAATGACGGGCGCTCGTCGATGCGCCTGACCTGCCCGCATTGCGGCGAACGCCCGCACGACGAATTCGCCTACCGCGGCGACGCGACGCTGCGCCGGCCCGATCCGGCCGCGCCCGCCGATCCGGAAGCCGAGCATTCCTTCGTCTATCTGCGCGACAACCCCGTCGCCGGCCATCGCGAACATTGGCTGCACGCGTTCGGCTGCCGGACGTTGCTCGTCGTGACGCGCGATCCCGCCACGCACGCGATCCGCTCGATCGAACTGGCGGCGCCGTGACGGCGGGCCGTTCCTTTCGCCTCGCCTCTGGCGGCCTCGTGGCGCGCGACGCGCCGCTGCGCTTCTCGTTCGACGGCGCGGACTACGAAGGCCTGGCGGGCGACACCTTGGCGTCGGCGCTGCTCGCCAACGGCGTCCGGTTGGCCGGCCGCTCGTTCAAATACCACCGGCCGCGCGGCATCGTGGCGGCGGGGTCGGAGGAGCCCAACGCGCTGGTCGAGCTCGGCGCGGTCGGCAGGCGCGAGCCCGACACGCGCGCCACGACGGCCGAATTGTTCGACGGCCTCTCGGCGCGCAGCCAGAACCGCTGGCCCTCGCTGCGCTTCGACGCGATGGCGGTCAATTCGCTGTTCGCGCCGCTGCTGGGCGCGGGCTTCTACTACAAGACCTTCATGTGGCCCGCATCGTTCTGGGAGAGGCTCTACGAGCCCCTGATCCGCCGCGCCGCCGGCCTCGGGCGGATCGCGGAGGCGCGCGACCCCGACCGATACGAGACCGTCCACGACCATTGCGACGTCCTCGTCGTCGGCGCGGGGCCGGCGGGTATCGCCGCCGCGCTGGCCGCCGCGAGGGCGGGCGCCAAGACCATCCTCGTCGAGGAGGATTTCGTCGCCGGCGGGCGGCTGGTCGCGGACCGGCGCGAGATCGACGGCGTCGGCGGCGCCGAATTCGCGCGCGCCGCGCAGGCAGAGCTCGCCGGCCTGCCGAACGCGCGCGTCCTCGTCCGCACCGCGCTGTTCGGCGCCTACGACCACGGCGAATACGGCGCCGTCGAGCGCGTCACCGACCATCTCGCCGATCCGCCGCCGTTCGCGGTCCGCCAGCGCCTGCGCCGCATATTCGCCAAGCGCTGCATCGTCGCGGCGGGGGCGATCGAGCGGCCGCTGCCGTTCGGCGACAACGACCGGCCGGGCGTGATGCTGGCGGGCGCCGTGCGCGCCTATCTCAACCGCTACGCCGTGACGCCGGGCACGCGCGCCGTCGTGTTCGCCGACAACGACGACGCCGCGCGCACATTGGCCGACCTCGCGCTGGCGGGCGTGGAGGTCGCCGCCCATGTCGATCCGCGACCCGGCGCCGCGGCGCGACTGACGGCGGCTTCGGGCGTGGCCACGCGCGCGATCGAGGGCGTCGTCACCCGCGCGCTCGGGCGGCTGGCGGTGACGGGCGCCGCGAGCGTCGACGCGGCCGGCGCCGCTTGGCGGGTGGATTGCGACCTGATCGCGGTGTCCGGCGGCTGGACGCCGTCGGCGCATCTGACGACGCATCTGGGCGGCAAGCCCGCCTGGCGCGAGGACATCGGCGCTTTCGCGCCGGGCGCGCTTCCCCCGGGCATGGCGGTCGCCGGCGCGGCGGCCGGCGACTTCGGCCTCGCCGACGCGCTGACGGGCGGGTGGGCCGCGGGCGCAAGGGCCGCGCAGGATCTCGGCTTCGCGCCGCCGCCGCCTCGCGAGCCCAAGGTCGATCCCGACGCGCCCGCGCGCGCCTCGACGTTGCGCGTCCATCCCGGGGCGCGCGGCAAGGTCTTCGTCGACCTGCAAAACGACGTGACCACCGGCGACGTGGCGCTGGCGCGCCGCGAAGGCTTCCGCCGGCCCGAGCACCTGAAGCGCTACACGACGCTGGGCATGGCGACCGACCAAGGCAAGACATCGGGCCCGCTCGGCCTCGCCGAGCTCGCCGCGCTCGAGGGACGCGAGGTCTCGGACTTGGCGCCCACGACCTGGCGCCCGCCGTTCACGCCGGTGGCGATCGGCGCGCTCGCCGGCGCCCATGTCGGGCCCGACCTGCAACCGACCCGCCTGCCGCCGGCCCACGCGGTGGCGGTCGAGATGGGCGCCGTGTTCGTGCCGGCGGGGCCGTGGCTGCGCGCGCAATATTACCCGCAAGGCGCCGAGAGCGGATGGCTCGAAGCCGCCGACGCCGAAGTGCGCGCGGTGCGCGCGGCCGCGGGCGTGTGCGACGTGTCGACGCTCGGCAAGTTCGAGGTGGCGGGCGCCGACGCCGCCGCCTTCCTCGATTTCGCGTTCGCCAATCCCGTCGGCGCGTTGGCGCCGGGCCGGGTGCGCTACGGCCTGTTGCTGCGCGACGACGGCATGGCGATGGACGACGGCACCGTCGCGCGCCTCGCGCCCCACCGCTTCGTCGTCACCTCCTCGAGCGTCGGCGGGCCGGCGGCGCACCTGCACTTCGATTTCCAGCGTCAGGCGCGCAAGCCCGATCTCGACGTGCGGATCGAAAACGTCACTTCGCAATGGGCGCAATTCTCCGTCGCCGGCCCCCGCGCGAGAGACGCCATCGCGCGCGTGTTGGATCCGGCCTTCGACGTGTCGGACGCCGCCTTCCCCTATCTCGCCGCGGGCGAGGCGCGGCTGGCGGGCGGCGAACCGGCGCGCCTGTTCCGGCTCTCCTATTCGGGCGAACGCGCCTACGAGATCGCCACGCCCGCGCAATGGGGCGCCGGCCTGTTCCGCGCGCTGGTGGCCGCCTGCGAGGAGCTGGGCGGCCGCGCCTACGGCCTCGAAGCGCTCAACGTGATGCGCATCGAGAAGGGCCACGTCGCGGGCAGCGAGATCGACGGCCGCACGACCCCGCGCGACCTCGGGCTCGACAAGTTCGTCGCCAAGAAAAAGGATTTCGTCGGCCGCGCGATGCTGTCGCGGCCGACCCTGCTCGACCCCGCGCGGCCGAGCCTCGTCGGCCTGCGCTCCGTCGAGCCCGACGCGCGGATCGTGGCGGGCGCGCATCTGCTGGCCGAGGGCGCGCCGTTCGACGCCCGCCACGATCTCGGCCACGTCACGACCTTCGGCCATTCGCCGACGCTCGGGCGCTGGATCGCGCTCGCCTTGGTCAAGGACGGCGCCGCGCGCATCGGCACGCGCCTGCGCGCCGTCGAACCGCTGCGCGGCCACGACGCGCTCTGCGAAGTGGTCGCGCCGGCGCAGTTCGATCCCGAGGGGAGCAGGCTGCATGGCTGACCTCGCGCTCGCCGCCTCGCCGGCGCTGGCGGGCCATGCCGAGCCCGGCCGGCACGGGGCCCGTCAGGGCGAGGCCGGCGTGCGGATCGTCGAACGTGCCGATTTCGCGCTCGCTGCAATCCTCGGCCGGCGCGGCGATCCCGCCCCGACGCTGGCGGCCGCCCGACGCGGCTTCGCCATCGACCTGCCGCGCAAGCCGCGCGCGGTCGAGGGCGCCTCGGGAAGCGTCAAATCCGCGACCTTCCTGTGGGCGGGGCCCGATCGCTGGCTGGCGCTCGCCCGGCCGCGCCCGACCGGCGACTGGCTCGCCGCCTTTCACGGCGGCGGCCTTGGCGGTCCGGCTTTGGTCGACCTCACGGGGGGGCGCGGCTGGATCTCCATCGCGGGCCCCCGCGCGCGCGACGCGCTGGCGCGGTTGGTCGCGGTCGATCTCGACCCGCGCGTCTTCGCGCCGGGCGACGTCGCGCTGACGGCGCTCGCGCACATGCCCGCGACGCTCTGGCGGCCGGAGGCGGGCGACGGGTTCGAGGCGCTGTTCGACCGCTCGATGGCGGGCTCCATCTGGCGCGCGCTGGAACATTCCTGCGCCGCGTTCGGGATGGACTTCGCGCGGGAGGCGTGACGCGATCGCAGGATCGATCGCAAAACTCAGCCCGTCGGCCGGACCGCCCGGTCGTCGAACGCGCGTCGCGCGGATTCCACCGCCGCAAGATTTCGGCCGGCCCAATGCCATACGCCGCAGAACGCTTCGCTGAGCGTCGACCCCAATTCCGTCAATCGATATTCCACCTTTGGCGGGATCACCGGATGGACCGTCCTGTCGACCAAGCCGTCGCGTTCCATCTGACGCAGCGTCTGCGTCAGCATTTTCTGGCTGACGCCGGTCACGTGCCTGCCCAGTTCCGTGAACCGGAGGGTCCCACGTTCGTCCAAGGCTTCCAAGACGAGCATGGTCCATTTGTCTGCCACACGACCGATCAATTCGGTCACCAACGCGGCGACGCGCGGATCCGCGGCGTCCACCGGACAGGACGGAATCTGCGCTTCTTCCGCCACAGCGACGTTTTCCAGCGAAATTTTGTCCACCATGCGGGCGCTCTCCGAACGGTCAGTATAATTCTTTTGGGTGCCTGCTTTCCGACAGGTCGCGCCGTTTCTAAATCGAATTTCGTCACAAATCCATCGACGGGAACCAGAACATGAATGAATCCGGCAATACGATCTTGGTCACGGGCGGCACGTCGGGCATCGGACGCGCGCTCGCGCACGAGTTCCACGCGCTCGACAACAGAGTCATCGTCACCGGGCGCCGCAAGGCCCTGCTCGACGAGGTCACGGCCGCCCATCCCGGGATGGTCGGCTACGTCCTCGACGTCGACGATCCGACGGCGATCCGCGATTTCGCGACGATGGCGACGTCCAAGCATCCCGATCTGAACGTCCTCCTCAACAACGCGGGGATCATGCCGATCGAGGATCTCACCGCCGACGTCGTCGACGTTTCCGCCGCCGAGGCGGTCATCGCGACCAATCTGCTCGCCCCTATCCGTTTGACGGCCGCGCTCCTTCCCCACCTGCGTCGTCGCGCCCGTTCGGCGGTGATCAACGTGTCGTCGGGCCTCGCCTTCGTCCCGCTCGCGATCACGCCGACCTACAATGCGACCAAGGCGGCGATCCATTCCTATACGATGTCGCTGCGCCGGCAGTTGCGGGAAACGTCGGTCGAAGTGATCGAAATCGTCCCTCCGGGCGTGCAGACGGATCTGATGCCCGGAATGGCGGACAACCCGAACATGATGCCGCTGCACGAATTCATCGCCGAGACGATGGCGGTCTTCCGCCAGAAGCCGACGCCTTCGGAAATCAAGGTGAAGACGGTCGGATTCCTGCGGGACGCGGAGGCGGAAGGCCGCTTCGAGCGGACGTTCGAGACTCTCAACGGATCGCACTGAACCGGCGGACGGCGGCGGGGCGACCCGCCGCCGCGCTTCGCCCGGCGACGTAGCGCCGTCGCGGTTCTCCCTGTAGAAGCCGCCCCATGAAGTTCCTCGACGAAGCCAAGATCATGGTGCGTTCGGGCGACGGCGGCGCGGGCTGCGTGTCGTTCCGCCGCGAGAAGTTCATCGAATTCGGCGGCCCCGACGGCGGCGACGGCGGGCGCGGCGGCGACGTGACGGTCGAGTGCGCGCGCGACCTCAACACGCTGATCGACTTCCGCTACCAGCGCCATTTCAAGGCCGGCACCGGGATGCACGGCATGGGCAAGGACCGCGCCGGCGGCCGCGGCCGCGACGTGCTGCTCAAGGCCCCCGTCGGCACCCAGATCTTCGAGGAGGACGGCGAGACCTTGGTGGCCGACCTTGTCACCGCGGGCGAGCGCGTCACGCTGGCGCAGGGCGGCAACGGCGGCTTCGGCAACGCGCATTTCACCACCTCGACCAACCGCTCGCCGCGCCGCGCCAACCCCGGCCTGCCCGGCATCGAGCGCACGCTGATCCTGCGGCTGACGCTGATCGCCGACGTCGGCATCGTGGGGATGCCCAACGCCGGCAAGTCGACCTTCCTCGCGGCGGTGACGGCGGCCAAGCCCAAGATCGCCGACTATCCGTTCACGACGCTGCATCCGGGGCTGGGCGTCGCGCGCTTCGACGACCGCGAGCTGGTGCTGGCCGACATCCCCGGCCTGATCGAGGGTGCCCACGAGGGCGCGGGGCTGGGCCAGCGCTTCCTCGGCCATGTCGAGCGCTGCGCGGCGCTGCTGCATCTCGTCGACGCTTCGGGCGAGGATTCCGGCCGCGCCTATCGCACGGTGCGCCGCGAAATCGCCGCCTATGGCGCGGGGCTCGCCGACAAGACCGAGATCGTCTGCCTCACCAAGACGGACGCGCTCGACGACGAGGCCCTGAAGGCGCAGGCCGAAAAGCTGCGCCGCGCCATCCGCACCTACGGCCCGCCCGCGCCCGACGCCGGGGACGGCAAGCGCGCGCGCCGGCCGGCGCCAATGTCGATCTCTTCGGTGGCGCGCCGCGGCCTGATCGAAGTCCTGCGCGCGGCGGCGGCGGCGAAGGCTGGTGCCGAGGCCGCGCGCGCCGCCCCGTCTT